>DATNQL010001051.1:0-3967 GCA_036704025.1 Stenomitos sp. | reverse complement strand
GAGTATTGCCTTCCCGTCGAACGATGTAAACTTTTTGGTTAGGCGCGATCGCTTCCACGCCATCCTCACACCGTGCCCTCCAAGAGTTTCCTTCGTACAGTACCCGCCCAGTTTGCCCTGCTGGAATTTCTGTCAAGGTTTGAGCCTCCTTCGCATCCAATGTTTTAGACGCCCTCGCATGGGGCAGGAAGCGACGGGATACAAATACCAGCGCCGTCGAAAGCAAGAGCCACACGACGACTTGCAACGGGAACGCCGTCGGTAACACCCACGCCACAATCGCCACTAAAAATGCACTCAGTCCCATAAGGAAAGCGACGAAAGCCGTTGGCACAAACAGTTCCACAGAACAAAGCATCGCTCCTGCAAGTAGCCAGAGCAGTGAAGGACTTAGCAATGGCATATTCACATCTGGTATCGCCAGGGTTTATATCAGTAGATCCAAGCGTGGATCGATGAATTCCAGTTTTCATCGGCATCAGTATCTGTGCCCATTGACAAGTCTGCCATGTTTAGATATCGTTCTGGACACAAAAACAAGGTTTGTATTGATTCTTTTACTTTCTTGTTAAAGCCATGAGGCAACATTGGGGAAAAATCTAAAAATTCGCCCACTTAGCTCCAAGTTATCCTCGCGAACTCGTTGTTGACCGAACCCGGAGTGAGGTTGTCAGGATGGGGGCATCGAGAGAAGATAAGGAGTTGGGACTTGCTATCTCGGCTTGCTCCCAATTAAGTGAATCCCCGGAACCCAGTAGCGATCGCTTTTTTCTTAACCACTGACGACCTTCTTGACCCTCAATTAACCTAATGGTTGTTTCTAAGCCGTTTTAATAAATATTATGAGCAGTTCCAAGCCGCTGATGAATCGCTATCTTTGGGCAGTTGGTGCAACTGCCATGCAGATTCCTGCTGGAGAATTCGTTAAAGACCGATATGAGGTCGTTGCACCACAAATTTGGCGAGATACGCAGCCGGAACTGCTACCAGAAATGCCCGCTCAACTGAGTGGCGATATCCTCACCTACCTGCGCTTGTATCCCCACCGCCTCCACGTTCCTGAGGTGTATGGCGTGTGCCAGTTGGGAGAGTCGGTGGTCACATTGCTAGAAAATGTCCCCATTAATCCGAGCGGAGAGCTATATCCCTCCATCAAGTCAATGTGGACACAGGTACCAGCCGTGCGTCAAGTTTATTGGCTCTGGCAGCTTCTAGAACTGTGGACACCCTTACAGGAAATGGGTGTAGCTTCCAGTCTTTTGGTTCCCGATAATCTGCGGGTTGAGGGGTGGCGACTGCGGCTACGGGAATTCTATGTTGATAGTACAGCCTCCGTTGCTGACGAGCCTGAGCGAGAAGCCTTGGTGGCATCGTCTACAGGGGGTGGGACAAGTCCCTCAGACGGATTAGAAAGCGAGAAATCCCTTGGCGTCAGTTCCACCCGGCAAAGGCGCACCCAGAAAGCCAGTCTCCAACAACTAGGAGAGTTGTGGGCTTCTTTATGTTCCAAGGCGGCAATGTCCGTGGCGTCTCGCTTACAAGCGCTTGCCCAACAGTTGCAAGGCGAGGAGCCTTCGTTAAAAGCGATCGCCACCACGCTCAATAAGCTATTGCTAGAACAAGCCGCTAGACAACCTCTGCGCCTTAAAATTGCGGGTGCGACCGATATAGGTTCTGTGCAAAAGCACAACGAAGATAGCTGCTATCCTACCCTGGCAGACTTACCGGCAGACCTCAGCCTACCTCGTGATTCCTTAATTCCTCATCTATCCATCGTTTGTGATGGTATTGGTGGACATGAAGGGGGAGAAGTCGCCAGCCAATTGGCGGTGCAGTCGATTAAACTCCAAGTCCGAGCACTCCTGTCTGAGTTAGCAGATGACCCGGAACTGATGACGCCGGAACTGGTGAGTCAGCAGCTAGCTGCTATTATCCGCGTGGCGAATAACTTGATTGCCTCTCGGAATGATGAACAACAACGAGAGTCCCGGCGTCGCATGGCAACGACCTTGACCCTAGCACTGCAACTGCCGCAGATTATGAAGATGGCTGATGGTCAGGGTAATGCTCACGAACTCTACATTGCTAGTGTTGGGGACAGCCGCGCTTACTGGCTGACGCCTCGCTACTGCCAACGGCTAACAGTGGATGATGATGTGGCAACACGGGAGGTACGGCTAGGTCGTAGTCTGTATCGTAAGGCATTACAGCGCCCGGATGCTGGGGCACTGACACAAGCGGTGGGAACCAAGGCGGCTGAGTTACTCCGTCCAACCGTACAACGGTTCATTTTAGAAGAAGATGGCTTACTGTTGTTATGTTCTGATGGTTTAAGTGACAACAACTTGCTGGAACAATTTTGTGCAGACTACCCACGAGATGTTTTTAGTGGCAAGCTTTCTCTAGAAGCGGCTGTCCAGTCGTTAATTGATCTGGCGAATCAAAAGAATGGTCAAGATAACATTTCGGTTGTCCTCACCTACTGTGCGGTTTCTCCCCAATATCCGGTGGTTCTGAATCTGGGAGAACTCCCCGTCGGCACCAAAGACTATACCTTCACTCTGGACACAGAATTTTCGGGTTTACGCCAGAATTATGAGTCGGATGAACCTGAAGGCATAGAGGAAACCGAACCTGTTGCTGAAACGTCACAGGGAGAATGGTTTAAAGCCATTATTGGCATGGTGGGGGTATTACTGGTACTGTTTTCAGCGGGTGCGGCCTTATTGACGGCTCAGTGGCTGATTAATCCTGAAGGGTTCCAAAAGATGCGTGAGCGTATGTTCCAAACCGAACGAATTAAGATCTCTCCCTCTTCTGCTGTCCCCACACAACCCCCCAAGGAGTGAGGAGTGAGTCATTCAGTGGGTTGAGACTACAGCGGGAACCGAGGGAAAAAGAAAAATTTGGATCACCTGAACTCACCTGGTTCCTTCAATCCCCGTGAGGATTCGTTGAGTCGGGTCTTTGGAAGGAACGCTGCTGTGCAAGAATAGAAAGGTTGTCTGGGCAAGTTCCGGCTTAATTCAGGCTATTTGAGAGAACACGAGCTTCATCTATGAAAGTTGGCGATCGCGTCCGTATTAACAAATCTGTCATTGTTTACCACCATCCTTCTCACAAAAACGAGCCTTTTGATGTCAAAGGGCTAGAAGGGGACGTGCTCGGGATTGTTGTTGAGTGGCAAGGCAGACCTGTGAGCGCTAACTTGCCCGTGCTAGTTCAATTCGATAAAAAATTTCGCGCTCACTTCCGGGAGGATGAGGTAGAAATCATTTAGCAACTCTCTTTTTTCTCTACTCCTCACTCTCATCTCCAGTGGTCATCTCTGGTTCAAGGCGGGGTAAGAGCCGCTTCACAAGAGGAGGTTCGATCCCTCCTCTTGATAACTATGATTTATTTGACAAATGAGTTCATTAATGGTAATAAGCTCATTAATCATAAATCTTCTAATTCTGCTGTTATAGCGGCAACGGCTATAGGAAGCGAGAGCGCCCATTCTCCACTGCCTGAAAGGGTAGGCATAGTGGCTGGGAGCTTCTGAGCCCTCTCACCCTGAAGACTGGCGGCGACAAAACCAACCAAACAGGTTGATGTCTTTTTGCAGGGTTTGCAACTCTTGCTTGTGGCGTTCAGTGGTGAGACGATACCACTCACAGTAGCGTTCCTGCTCCTGCCGATGTAGCGCTTCCCGGTGAAACTCGTGAGCGAGTTGATAAGTGGCAAAGATATCCGCGGGTGGGGGAGGCGCTGGGACAATGAATTGGAATTTTTCTGGCATTCCTGAATCAGAGTAAATGAAGGCTGGTGGAACAGTAGGCGATTGTCTGTTAGTTTCCAGCACCTTCTTCCATAGTATTGATTTTTTAATATTCAGCTTTTTAAATTACAGCCAGCCTCGGAGGCGATACACAGCCATGCCGATGTATTCCTTCAGCGCACGAGTCGTTCTGTCGATGCGCTCTGT
>DATNQL010001050.1:0-14093 GCA_036704025.1 Stenomitos sp. | reverse complement strand
TACGTAAGGCTGATCAAGCCGATGATTGTTGAGTTGAAACGAACCAGGAACAGCAAAAATAAAAATTTTTTTGTCTGAGTGGAACTGACCTCACACTTATATAAAAAAATAAAGGAGGACAGCATGAAAATAGAAGAAAATAGTGAACGAATAGAATCAGATCTTTGGGTGTTACGCCTGTATGTAGCTGGACAAACTCCTAAATCGATCCAAGCCTTTTCTAATCTAAAAAAAATTTGCGAAGAATATCTTTATGGTCAATATCAGATTGAAGTGATTGACCTTCTAGAAAATCCTAAACTGGCGAAACAAGACCAAATTGTAGCTCTGCCTACGTTAGTCCGAACATTGCCTGAACCCATCAAAAAAATTCTGGGAGATTTATCGAATAAAGAAAAAGTTTTGGTAGGGCTTAATCTTCAGAAATTAGAGACATGGCTCAGTCATTCCCATGAGAAGCAATAAATCAGATGGAAAGTGAATTATTCAATGATTCGATCGATGTGTTTGAGCAATCGTTGACCGAAAACGATCATAAACATTACTGTTTGCGGTTGTACATAGCTGGGACAACCAAGCATTCTATTCATGCTCTGGAAAATATCAAGAAAATTTGCGAGGAACATCTTCAAGGACGCTACGAGCTGGAAGTGATTGATGTTTATCAACAGCCTGAATTTGGCAAACAAGAGAATATTCTTGCCGTACCGACACTGATCAAACGACTTACCCTGCCTTTACAAAGGATGATTGGGGATATGTCAAAGGCAGAAAAGGTGCTTGTGGGTCTAGACCTGGTGCCTAAAACAACAAAACAATAGTGGTTTGTGATTATGGCTCATCAAGAAAAATCCCCAAAAGAGCTTGAGTTGGAAGTTCAAGCACTGCGCCAACAACTTGAGATAGCCGAAGAAACTTTACGGGCTATCACACAAGGTGAGGTCGATGCTGTTGTTGTCTCAGGAGCCGATGGAGAAAAGGTTTTTACCTTACAGAGTCCGGATTATCCCTATCGACGCTTCGTAGAAGAAATCCAAGAAGGAGCCGCTACTATCAATTCGGAAGGGATCATTTTTTATTGTAATCAGCGTCTAGCTTCATGGTTCCAAAAGCCGTTACAAAAAGTGATCGGTTCTGATTTGAGAGCCTACATTTTACCTCAAGATCAATCGATATTTGAAGGGCTTTTACAACAAGCTCAAAGAGGAGTGAGTAAAGGAGAATTATCGCTGCTGACCCGTGATGGAAGGGAGATTCCTGTGCAGCTCTCGATTAGCAGCTTAATGATGGATAATGTTACGCTCAATTGTGTGATTGCCACTGATTTAACCGAACAAAAACGAAACAAAGAAATCCTAGCCGCACAGACCACTCAACTCGTTGAGTTTAATACTCAACTTCAAAATGAACTCCTAGAGCGTCAACGAGTAGAGCAGGCACTGCGAGAGAGTGAAACTAAGTTGCAAGCGATTTTAGACAATGCTCCTGCTGTCATTTACCTTAAAGATTTGCAAAATCGGCACCTGATGGTGAATCGTTACTTTCTAGATGTTTTTCAAATTACCCCAGAGCAATGTATTGGCAAAACCAACATCCAATTCTTTCCACTCGATATCGCTCAACAAGTTGAGACTCACGACCAAGACGTCTTGCGCTCCAAAAAGTCCTGTCGATATGAGGAAGAGATCTTGCTTAACGATGGGGTGCACACCTATTATTCGGTGAAGTTTCCTTTGTTCGATGCCTCTGGCAAGCCATACGCCCTGTGTGGTATTTCTACCGATATTAGCGATCGCAAACAAGCTGAGGAACAAATTAAAGCCTCACTTAAAGAAAAAGAAGTATTGCTCAAAGAAATTCATCATCGAGTCAAAAATAATTTACAAATTGTAAGTAGTCTGCTGCAAATGCAGTCTAGGCGAACTAAAAACCGACAGGCATCTTTAGTTTTGCAAGACAGCCAACACCGAATTGCTTCGATTGCTTTAGTTCACGAAAAATTGTATCGTTCTGAAGATTTAGCAAATATCGATTTTGCCCAATACATTCCTGATTTAATCACACATCTTTTTGAATCTTATAACGTCAGTTTTGAGAATGTTATTCTAAGTCTTCAGGTTGAGCAAATATTCTTAGAAATTGAAACCGCTATTCCCTGTGGACTCATTATTAATGAATTGGTTTCTAACTCTCTTAAATATGCTTTCCCAAATCACAGAAAAGGAAAAATTCAAGTTGAATTTAATCTCCATAGTGATAACACTATACAATTAATAGTTCGAGACAATGGCATCGGCATCCCTGAAGAGTTTGATATCAAAACCAGTCAATCATTAGGACTGACTCTCGTTCAGGGATTAGTCGAGCAACTAGAGGGAACAATAGAACTGGAGCGCAGCCGAGGCACTGAAGTCAGAATTATCTTTCCAGGAGGTAAAAGATAAGCGCGATGAACAGACGTTCCCAACCATTAGCTCTCCGAAGAAGATGTCAATTCTCTTCTACAAGTTTTCATACCGCATTTAAAATTACCGCATCTGGAGGTGGGACATGTTCATGATTAACGCTGATTCATCCCAATCCAACTCTCCTCAAAACACTCAAATCCTGATTGTGGAAGATGAAAGTATTATCGCCCTCAACCTGACAGAAAATTTAAAAGCTCTGGGGTATGAGGTTGTAGGAATTGCGGTTTCTGGAGAAAAAGCTGTGAAAAAAGCCGTACAACTGCATCCTGATTTAGTGCTGATGGATATTCGGCTTAAAGGCAAGATGGACGGTATTCAAGCGGCACAGCAAATCTGGGAAAGGCTGCAAATTCCGGTGATTTACGTGACAGGACATTCCGATCAAAGCACTCTGGAACGCGCTAAAATCACATCCCCTTTCGGTTATATTCTCAAACCCGTAAAAGAGCGAGAATTATCGGTAGCGATTGAGATTGCTTTGCAGCGATATGGACGAGAGCAATTACTTAATGCCATTCTTCGAGGGATGGGGGATGGAGTGATTGTTGTCGATCCCCAGCGTCATATCCAATCTCTCAATAAAATGGCTGAAACTTTAACCGGTTGGCAGGTTTCCGAAGCTAGAAATCGGGAATTGACAGAGGTATTCAATATTATTAATGAACAAACTCAGCAACCAGTAGATGACCCTGTGACCACTGCACTCCAACAAGATACCACGACTTATTTAGAATATGATACTTTATTAGTTTCTAAAAATGGTACAAGGATTCCAATTGGAGACAGCGCCGCCCCAGTTAAGGATAATAAAGGTGTTCTCGCCGGAGCGGTTTTAGTGTTTCGAGATATTAGCGAACGCAAGCGAGCTGAAGAAGCGATTCATCAACAGTTAGAACAAGAGAAAAGACTGAATCAACTGCAAACTCAATTTATTCATACGGTTGCCCACGAATATCGCACACCGTTGAGTGTCATTTTGGCTTGTTCTCAAATACTAGAAAGTAATGCTTCGCGATTAGACACACAGAAACAATTGCGAAATTGTCAAAAAATTCAGGCTTCTGTCAAGTATATGGTTGGATTGCTAGAAAATGTTTGGACGTTTCAACAAGCCGAGTCTGCTCAACTTGTATTTAACCCCAGTCTCCTGGATTTAGAGTTATTCTGTCGCCAACTGGTTGAGCAATACAAACTCATCGCGGGTGAAGGGAAAGAGATTCAATGGGTGAGTAACGGCAAGGCTCAGATGGCTTGTGTAGACCCAAAATTGCTACAAACTATTTTGGGAAACTTACTTTCTAATGCCCTCAAATACTCACCGAATGACAGTCCAATCCGTTTCAGTTTAATTTGTGAATCCAATCAAATTATCTTCCAAGTCCAAGACCAAGGTATTGGCATTCCAGCAGAAGATCAACCCTATATTTTTGATCCATTCCATCGAGCAGAAAATGTTGGAACTAGACGTGGCTCTGGCATGGGGTTAGCGATTGTGAAAAAAGCCGTAGATTTGCATGAAGGAACTCTATTTATAGAGAGTTCCGTTGGCGTTGGTACTACTGTCACTGTCACTTTACCAACAGGGAAAACCTAAGCTTTTGTGAATAGGAGCCAAGTGGTTATGACTAAAACCCTATTGAGAACTATGACTCAGACTTTATCAAAAACTGATTTGGACAGAACAACTCAAATCTTAATCGTTGAAGATGAAAAAATTATCGCCCTTAACCTGAAAGAACACTTACAATCTCTAGGATATAAAGTGGTGGCTATTGTCGCTTCGGGAGAGCAAGCAATTGAAAAAGCGGCAAAACTTCATCCAGATTTAGTGTTGATGGATATCTGCCTAAAAGGCAAAATAGATGGGATTACGGCAGCACATAAAATATGGAATAATTTTTCAATTCCTGTGATTTATGTCACAGGACATTCTGATCAAAATACCCTAGAACGAGCGAAGGGTTCGGCTCCCTTTGGCTATATTCTCAAACCCGTGCAAGAGCGAGAATTATATGTAGCGATCGAAACCGCCTTACAGCGATATGAGCGAGAGCATTTGCTCAGTGCTATCCTGAAAGGCATGGGTGATGGAGTGATTGTGATCGATCAACAACTCCACATTCAGTTTTTGAATGGGGTGGCTCAAACTCTCACCAACTGGCAGCTATCTGACGCTAGAGACAGAGACTTGAGTGAAGTCTTTAATCTTAGATATCAACCGAGTCAAATTCCTCCCGATAATCCTGTTATTGCCGCACTTCAACAAGATACAACCGTTTCATTTCAAGACCATACTCTCTTAATTTCTAAGAATGGTATCGCCATTCCCATTGGTGGCAATGCTACTCCGATTAAAGATAACAACGGTGTCATAACAGGTGTTGTTTTGGTTTTCCGTGATGTCACCAGCTCAGCACAATTGGAAAAAACCAATGTAGCGCTAGAACATGCCTTGGATGAATTAAAACGAACTCAATCCCAATTAATTCAATCCGAGAAAATGTCGAGTATTGGGCAAATGGCAGCCGCCGTCGTCAATGAAATTAACAATCCTGTCAGTATTATCTACGGCAACTTACCTCTTGTCCATCAATACATTCAAGACTTACTATCATTGATTCAAATCTATCAGCAGACTGACTCTAGTTGTAGGCCAGAAATCCGGCATCTAACTGATCAAATTGATTTAGATTTTATCAGAGAGGATTGGCCTCAATTGATGCATTCAATGCAGGTTGCAGCGGAACGGATTCAAGAGATTGTCATCTCTCTTTTATCCTTAAGCCGCTTCCCCCAACTCGATATGTTAGACCTAAAACCAGTTGATATCCATGAGGGCATCGACAACACTCTACGAATTTTGCAGCACCGACTCAGAGCAGAGGGTAAGCGTCCTGAAATTCAAGTGATTAAAAACTATGGTCAAATTCCCAAAGTAACCTGTTATGTGAGTCAGTTAAATCAAGTCTTAATGCAACTTCTGAATAATGCCATTGATGCGCTCGAAACCCAATCTTCTCCTCACTTAATTACTATCTCTACTTCTGTAGAAATGAGGAAGAGAGAACAAACATTCAACCATCAAACATTAAGATTCAAAAATAATTTATTCAGCCCCACAAAGGAGCGAAAAGCTCATTCTCATCTGGTCGTGATTCGGATTGCCGACAATGGTTGTGGCATGAGTGAGGAAGTACGCAAGAAGATATTTGAACCCTTTTTTACGACCAAGCCTGTAGGAAGTAGCACAGGGTTGGGGCTATCCATCAGTTACCAGATTGTAGTGGATAAACATGGCGGTCAGCTTTTGTGTGATTCTACTCTTGGTCAGGGAACTGAGTTTATCATTAAGCTGCCTCTTGATTAAGGTTAAATGGCTTAAATTGTTGGACAATTTTATACAAGATAATACTGGCAAAAACCGAATAGACTCCCTTAACTCTGTTGATGTAGGGGAGCGAACTCAAAGCAGCCATGCAGTATTTCACTCAAGCCTTCACCGCCCGTAAACCGTGCCCCGACAAGTACGACATGCTGATTTTTCTTGCTAGGAGAGAGGTGTTCCATCATAAGTCCGGAAGAACCAGTCTTTTGAAATTAGTTCCAATTACCAATCATGGTAAAGGCAGACCAATAGTAAGGGTGAGATAGGTTGATATTTTGATGAGTACCAAGCTCTGGGGCAAGGGTTAATCGCTTTTTTTCATCGAGTTGTAATTGTTGATCTTCCAGTCGAACTTGCCCTTGAATCATCGCTAATTGAGCTTGTTGCAAAGCTTCACTTTTGATCGGTGCAGTTTTTAAGTACTCATAAAACTTAGTCATTAGTGCTAAAGAACCTTCATCACTGACATACCAAAGGCTACCCAAAGCCGTTTTTACACCGGTTTGAATTGTTAAACCAGCAAATCCTAATTCAGCTTCCTTATCTCCTAAGGCTGTTCTACAAGCACTTAATACCATCAACTCTACTTTTGGGTCTTGCTGCCATTTCAATTTCTGGGATAGTTTTCGTAATTCATCGAACCTGAGTTGGGCATTCCAAAACTGAATATAAGAGTTCTGAATTGCTCCTGGCTTAAATTCTGCATGAGTTGCAATATGGATAATACCAAAACGATCTTGACTACTCAATGTTTGAAAGTTATCAATTGTTGATTGTTCATTCAGCAATTTTTGACCTGACCAAAGACTATTAGCCAAGAGCGAGACTTCTATGGCGACAGCCGGTAAGGGAGCTTTTCCTTGGGTACTTTTTGAAATTCCGATTGCCAGCATTGACTGATTTGAGATGGGGAAATAGCGAGTATCGGTGAGGCTAAAACTAGGAATGATAGAGACACTGTACTTTTCAACCAGAAACTGTTGACCATCATAAAGAGCAGCGATGGGGATAGAGCGTAAGCCTGAATCCATTGACAAAACTAAGGCATCGATCTGATTCGCTTGGAGTACAGGTTCTAAAGGAGCAATAATCCACTGATAGAGTTGTTGGGCAGAAGATTTATATCCATTCACATTGCTGCGATTGGTTACTTCAGAACGAAACTGTTGAGCTGTTTTTTGCAGTAGCTCACGGTTGGCTTCCGGAATAACTTTACGAATCGGTGGATTATTAGGAAAAATCAATATAAGTTGCAATTCTTTTTTTAAAGAAACCACATAAATGAGGGCTGATTTTTTCCCTCTTTGGCGATACAGGCCATCTAACGTTTGGGAAATTTCTTGAGCTGTAGCTACCTCTCCGAAGAAATTGATACCGAGATGTTGTCCAAATTCTACAGCTTGTGCTTCTTCAAAAAGAGCCATGGCTTCGTTAATTCCAGCGGCTTCAAAGTTGCTATCAAAGGCTTTGCGATCAATTTTTATTCCTCCAGAATTTGCAGAACTATTATTACTACTATTGTTGTTACTGTTATTATTATCGTTGTTACCAATAGGAACTCTGATTTCTTGCGGATCATTTCCCGTAGTATCTGATTGGTTCATAAATTCTTGAGGGTCGGGACCCGTCGTATCGGATTGATTGCCCGTTTGAGCTTGAACAGATTTAAGGAAAATTACCAAAAACAAAACTAAAGAGAAGATAATGATTAAAGAGCGCAAAGGTTTCATATAAATTAACTTTAATAGAGTTAAATTTAATGCTGAAAACGTTTTTTCTGAATCAAAAGTTGCAATAAAGTCAGTCGCCACTTATCAAAAAGAAATCCCATAACCAATACCCAAAATAAATCGGCTACCGTCTCCCGCACTCCCTGTAATATCAGTGATAGCTGGGGTAAACACTAAGGGTACATCTCGAAAAGGAGCAATGGATAATCCTAGGGTTAAATCTTGACCCGACCATTCGGCAATCGCACTGATCGGTTCAGCCACGCGAACGGCTACACTACTAAAAATTCCAACTGAATTGCGATCTTCGGTAATATCTAATTCTGAACGAAATTGGCCACTACCTACACCCGCAGAAACAAAAAGTTGGCTAAAAGGTTGTTGAACATCCTCTTGCAAATTAAACTTTTTGGTCACAACTCCATAATACCCAGTTGCACTATCCGTAGCACCAAATCGAATCAGATTCTTGACTCCTACAGCCACAGCCAAATCTTCAGGAAGACGGCGATGTAACTTGAGGCTGACGGTACCATCTTGAGCCGTATGCCCAATCAAATCTACAAAAGTCAAACCGATATCTACACCTACCGCTTTTTGAGCATCTCCTAAACCCATACCAATTCCTAGTACTCCGTCGCCCGTTCTGGTAAAACGAGTCCGAGATTGCAACCCCACGCCGATAGAGGCACTGCCCCAAGATTGCCCATAAGCTGAAGGAGTGAGGATAGAAATACCGGGAGCGGAAGCCGCTTGACGAGCTTTGGGTTTCACAGATTCCAACGGTAAATTTTGGGGTGAAAACGGCTGTTCATCAGGTTTAGAAGGTTCTGTATCTAACCGAGGTTTAGCACCACCTTGAGCCAGAGATTGAGCCATGTTAGACGTTCCAACAATTGACTGAGCCAGTGCAGCAGAGATATACCGTAAATCTTGAATATCAGTTGCAGAAACAGGCCATTGACTCGGTTCAATCAGGGTGTTGGGTAGAGACGTTTCCTGAGGAATAGGGAGTGGTGATAATCTAGAACCGCTATCACTAATTTGAAAATTTTTAGTGAGAGAAAATACGACTAAAGCATCAATCATAAATATTTAAAAAATTTTCTTGTGTCCTAATATTATCCTTCAAGAATATGACAACGATGAGGTATCCATTGAGCCAGAAGTCACAAACTTAAGTTGTTGGCTCACACTCAAGCCGATGCCTACCCATCAGATGATGCACCGTCAACCGTTATGGGGGAATGCATCATGGTAAAAGCATCACTCGCTGGGCGGCTGGAGTTTTAGCTTGGTGTCCAGCTATGGGTTTTCCTCCTTAAAATTAATCATGGCTTTTGGCAGTGCCACGTCTACTCAGCGTGGCGCTAATACTATCGTTTCACTATCGTATCGATGGCGCTGGGTGTCTTGTACCGTTTCCCTTTAAGGCTGATACACAAGTAGCTTAGGAGAAGCTGGGGGAGCTGGGGGAGTTATTTGTATCAGAAATTTCGTGAAATGCTATTACCCCGAAATATCGGTTGGATAATCGGTATGAATAGCTTCTAGCTTGAGCAGAATTTTGGGCTTGAGTTTCTCAAATTCCTGTTTTAGAATTTTTTTAGTCAATTGTGACTGACCCGAAGATAGTAAAGTTTGACTAGAGTTCGCCCAATGTTTCAGCAATTTGCATTGAGCCGAGGCAATATTTGAAGTCATTACCTTGGCACATTGATGGGGTTCTGATAGAGCAAAAAATAAGAGACGATAACTTCCCGCTTCTCCCAAAAGTCTCACCATTTTCTGACCGAGATCCGTTTTAAGGTCTAGGTAGCAAGGCAGCCAACGAGCTCCATGTTCACGGTTATGCAGAACAGTAATCCATAGTACAATTGGATGGGGCGATGGCAGAAAAAGAAATTGGTTGTAGCGCGTACTAACCAAACGATCTTGAATATCTTTTTTGTTGAGCATGACCCAGAGGGTGGCTAACTGCTCATTGTTGGCTTTCAGGATATGGGGAAAGACAATTGTCGCTTGGGGTTTGTCTTTGGGCCAAGACATGGCTAGACAAATTTCATCCGATGAGCGACTGCGCTCCGGTGTTGGTGAGGTTGGTGGAGGCAACTCTTCCACCTTACCGTTCCATTCCCCAACCAGCTCTTCACCCCGCTTCAGGCATTCCTGTATGGATTTTAAGACCCGCAGAATTTCCTCAACACTTTGAGGACGCTGGTTGGGGTCTTTTGCCAGACAACTCATTACCAGTTTCTTGAGGTGTTTTGGTAATTTGAGGTCAGGATTAACTGATTCAAACGGGCGAGGAGGAAAGTCGTGATGAGCTTTGTACCAGCCGCCAAAGGAATGCGTTTCACCCATAATGGGCATCTCGCCCGTCAGCATCTCAAACATCATCACACCCAGACTGTAAATGTCAGAGCGTTTATCCAGTTCTTTCCCCTCCATTTGTTCTGGTGAACAATAAGCAAGGGTGCCCATAAATGAGTGTGTTTGATCGCCTTCGGACTGAAGTAATTTGGCAATACCAAAGTCGAGAATTTTAACTAATTCTCCGAACGATTCATCTTGAACAATGAGAATATTGCTGGGTTTAATATCCCGATGAATGACGGGGCTGAGTTTACCATCACGAACGATGCCCTTATGAGCGGTTTGGAGTCCCGAACAAATTTGGCGGGACATATTCAAAAACCGAGATAAAGAGAGGGGTTGCCGTCGAATGACTTCGCTTAAGCTTTCTCCTTCCAAGTATTCCATGACATAGAAAGAAATCTCATTTTCATCTACGCCATAGTCCCTTACTCGAACAATGTGATTGCTCTGTTCGCCCAGCATGGCACAGATCGTTGCTTCCCCATAAAAGCGATCGCGCATTTTCTTGCTCAGCAATGCCTGGGACAGAAATTTAACGGCAACGATGACTCCGCCCAGAAGCATATCCTTGGCTTGATAAACCCGACCCATAGCGCCTTTGCCGATCAGCTTGACCAGTTGATAGCGATTGGCGACTAAGCGACCATAGTTGGGGTCTGTTGTCATGATTTTGTTCTAGCAGCTTTAAGCAGTTGAATTCAAGATACCGATTCAGTAATGTCTTCCTAAAGACAAGTTGGGACTTTGTCAGACCAAAACCGTCCTGAATGACCTATAAGTTTTTACCCTTCCAATTTCACTCGCTTGATCCTGGCATTGATGGGTTTTTCCTGAGGCAAGAGACGACCAACTGAGCAAAATTAGGCGGCTCGTGTTTTCGCACGTTACCGGCTTCCCGTTTTAACAACAGATGGTCGTTCAAGACATATCTATCCCAGTGGTTGCCAATCAACTGACTCCATTGAGCCAAACTGACCCCAGACTGATCTAGAAACATCGCATTACTCTGACTGACGTTCTAGAGTGGCCTCCATGGTGCTGGTCAGATAGTGACCCGCCATGATCCCACTGGACAAATAGTAGGTATTTTCATTGAGCCGATGGCTTGTTTCAAAGCCGCTACGGCGGTGGCGATCGCCTAATACCCAATAACGTTGAACAATGGATTCTGGAGTCACCCAACCTTCGCCTTCCACATGTCCTAAGACACTGTGTTTTAAGACAAAGGTATACTGTCGTTCGCCAGCGTCAAGACGCCCCCGATACTGAAAAGATATATCCTCGCGCTCACTGTCGGGAAACACTAGCTTGGTGACCATGGTAAACCAATTTTCTCGACCCCAGGCAATGAGCGTCATACCTCTAACAGGAATTGGCATCCCATTGCGCTCCAGCCAATTTCCCTGGAGTGTCCAGCGTCCTGCCTCCAATAAAAAGGTGTGAGCCACGGTGTTACCCTTTGCTTATTATCGAATATTGCCCCTCTCATTCTCCACACTCAGATCACTTGCAACCAGTAATTAGCGTAACTTCCGGAATTGCCTCAAGGGGCATCAATGAGAATGAAAGGTAGCAAGTAAGTTTAAGTATAACCGGACTCCTATGGCTTCCAGGGAGGTTTGTCTAAGTTCCAGTTCCCAGGGGCGGATAGACATTCCCTAGGAGTACGGCTGAGTTGGCTCCAGTGACCTTGGGGAGATTACCGGGGATACCCAAATGACGCCAATGAGCCAATACCGCAAAAGCGATCGCTTCTTTAAAATCAGCACTCACTCCTGCTTCGTCGGTTGTTACCACTGGGATCGAGCCTAGCTGATCACTCAAGCGTTGTTTCAAGTAGAGATTACGGCTCCCACCTCCACATAAGAGTACTCTCTGTGGCATCTGGGGTAAAAAGTTTTGGTAGCTCAGGATAATTGATCTAACCGTCAGTTCGGTCAAGGTTGCTAACAGATCCGTGGGTGTCAAGTTATACGCCCCCCCTTCTGCCAAGCACTGGTTGAAGTAATCCCAACCAAACAACTCCCGCCCTGTGGATTTCGGCGGCGCTATTTGGAAAAAGTCCTGATTGAGCCACTGTTCGACTAGTGCCTCACAGGGAGTACCACTGGCGGCCCAGTTCCCATCTTGGTCGTAAGTTTGGCTACCCCCCGTGAAATGCTGCACCGCTAAGTCCAACAAGGTGTTCCCTGGCCCTGTATCCCAGCCACAAACTCTATCGATCCAGTCCCCTTGACGCACGGGGAGGTAAGTCAAATTGCCAATACCACCAATATTCTGAACACATTGGCGCTGAGTGGGCGACGAAAGTAGGTAAGCATCCACTTTGGGCACGAGTGGGGCACCCTGTCCTTGTGCCGCCATGTCCGCCGCACGGAAATTGCTCACTGTCTTGATACCCGTTAGGTGAGCAATCAGTTCTCCTCGTCCCAGTTGCAGAGTGTATCCCAGAGAGGTACGGGGAAGAGTTTCGACGGTTGGTTGATTCCCCAACTTCACTGGCGGGCGGTGATAGACGGTTTGACCGTGAGAGCCAATCAGGTCGGCTGGGGGATGACCGATTTGAATTTCTCGTGCCGCTTGGGCAAATTGAATGGCGATCGCATCATCTAACTCTGCCAATTCTGCCATGGAAACAGCCGCACCCGCACAAACTTGCAGAATTTGCTCTCTGAGCGTTTCTGGATAGGGATACGTTGCACCAGCTAGGCAATCAATTTTTAAATCAACATCAGTACCAGTAATTTCTACTAAGGCGGCATCAATGCCATCCACCGATGTGCCGCTGATTAAGCCGATTACGAGGGGCATAGAATGTGATTTCTACTCTTGTATCGTGCGTTATTAGCTTATCGGAATCAAGGCGTAATCGCGTAAATCTTCAGATCAAGGGTGATATGACTATAGCACTCTACGAGGGATGGACTCCGGTCAAGGCTTTATATGGAGCTAATTCAACTTATTTTACGCCAAAAGAAGATACACCGGATGAAACCGACGGCTCGCCTTAAACGTCAGGTTGATTACCTCCCCTCAAACAAATGCATGAGCTTTATGCTAAATTTCCCTGGTGGAAGGAAGTATCAAAGCCGTCCTCTCTTTTAACTTAAATCTGTAAACATCTCAACATAAGGAAAAGTACAAATGCCTACAGCTTATATGTCCCAACCCCCTGCCAAAAAAGCTTCCCTCAAGCTTCCAGCTTTACATCCAGGCAGTTCTGGCAGTACCGTCAGAGTTCTACAGCAGTTGCTCAATTTTAAGGGCTTTAACCTTGAGATCGATGGCGAATTTAATCCGCGTACCCAAGAGGCGGTCAAAGAATTTCAACAGATGAACGGTTTAGGGATGGAGGGAATTGTTGATTCCCAGACTTGGTATTATCTAAGTGCTGGATTGCTGCCTCTAGACTGTTGAACGGCCTCCCCGAGGGATGTGGCATTGAATAAGCACCGCTGAGTTGACTTGGTAGCTAGTGCATTTGACGCTTTGTGGCACCAGGAGCATCTGCCACGCCCCTGTAATCTCCTCGCGTTGGATGCTGTTGCTCCCTATAGTACAAATACTCAGGTGTTACGTCTCACGCTAGTGCCCAATGTTCATCGCGGTGATTTCAAACTACAAAGTGTTCTTTATCAAGAGCCTCATCCATTCAAGTCAGATCCAATAAAATCTTAAAGCCTAAATCTATAAATCTTTGTCTGATAAAATTTAGCCATCTACCTGGTTTCGCTTGTCGGGGTGAGTGCTAAGAAAATTTCATCTATTATTAAAACAGGTTTGTTGACCAACCGTAACTCTGGCACAATTGGAAACAATCATAGACAGCAGGAGGCAACGCTGCATCGCCTTCTACCGCTAATGGCTATGGATCGCTGTCTACTTTCGCTAAAGCCCCTCTCAAGAGGGTTGACAATATGAGTACAGTAGTATCCAATTAATCCAGTTTACTCATGACAATTCCTCATCCCCAATCCTTGGGTTGGTCATTGCTTTGGCGCAAACCCTGATCATCGCTCACTCTTTAAATAACAGGAAACTGATCTTAACCCTAAGACCACACCGACTGATCAACACCTCGAATTCTGTGAAGGGTCGGTAGAATTAGAGCGCCCTCCTGGATAGCTGTAT
>DATNQL010001049.1:0-3729 GCA_036704025.1 Stenomitos sp. | reverse complement strand
AGCACGATAGTAATCCTCTAAAAAACTCAGGTTACGTTGTAATACCCATTCAATCTCAGCATCTGACCAGAGGTCGAAGAAGAGTCCCAGTTGCTCGGCATATTGTTCTCCTGGCGGAGTGTGCCAGTGATTATCGTCTCCGAGTAAGTAGCGATTCGGATTTTTTTCAGAGAGTTTTTGCAAGTTATTTTCTGTTTTGCACTCTACCCACCCAGCTGAGTTGGTTCGGATCACAAAGAAGTCTGGAGTGTAAAAGAAACCGATATTTCGCCTATCTTCTGAGGAATAATTCAGCTTGATCTGAGGCGGTTGGTCATAGAACTCCAAGACATCCTCATCATGCTCCAGTTCATAAATGAAGGGAAGCTCGACTTTGTGCGACTCGAACTGGATAGTCTGTCCCATTTTTCGGCTGGGGTAAGACCCACAAACATTCTTTGTGCCCCCACCCACGCGACGTGATGGCTCGGATGAGCGGATTATTCCTATGGTCTTTCGAGCCTCCTCTGAGAGCTTGAGGCTATGGCACCAATCATCAAACTCGTCTGGAGAAAGCATTGAGTCTTCTCCTCGTGTGTGCTATTGCCCACACTGACACATTGTTATATGTGAGCAACTTCCCGACTTTTTAGATTATACACACGCATACACAACTAATACATTAAGTTAAGCTAATTTTGTTTTCACTCATCTATTAGCAAACACATATGCTGAAAAAACCTCGAAAAAACCAACCATAAATCAACCATGACCATGACACATAGACACAAGCGCCTCAAAGGAGTGCCGGAACTGCATGATGAGCTGAAGAGGCGGGTAAATATATCGTTGACTCCAACAGGAGTTGAAGGTCTAGATGTTTTGGCGGCAGAGTGGCGACTCTCTAGGTCAGAGTTAATCGAACAAATAGGACGCGGACAGATACACCTTGCAACTCAACAGAAGGATGCAGCAGAGTCGGAACTTCCAGTTCACTTTGGGATGTCCACACTACATTCAATACCACTGAAACAATGTCATAACTTGCCTGCTTGTTCAGGTGCCTATGTTGTCGTCGATCCCCAAGCCCGAATATATGGGGGGTATTGTTTCAACCTGCGGAGCGAGTTTCAGAAAAAGCTTCTATTAAAAAGCTTGAAGCGCTTCTTCCAGACTTTAGATGAGCAATCCTGTGAGCCAGTTAAAGGCCTTGAAGAGTTTGATGAAAACCTTTATCTATTTTGGATTGAGTGCCGTGAAACACGTTTACTCAAGAGAGTTAACACGATGCTGATGGAAACACTCCAGAAGGTTATAACAGAACAAATCTTCAGGTCTTGGTTAACGCAGCATCTACAGCATTTGTCATACCCAGCTTCATAAAGAAGACTAATCACTGGAGTTTCAACAGTCTGCCCTGAGTATAGGGGCCTGAACGTGTTCCAATCGAGGGTCTACTGAGAATTGCTCAACAGTTGCAGAAATTCCTCAACTATAGCGTCAGGATTCTTGTCACACTGTTGCGAATCGAATCGGTAGACCCGAACACCACTGCGTTCAAAGATGCGTTCCCGCTCTTGCTCTATTGCTCTTTTCTCTGGGGTGTGAAACGGTCCATCAATCTCTACAATTCCCCAACGAAAGCCTTTCGGCGTTAGACAACACACTAAAAAATCCGATTCTTGATTCTTTCTTCCCTTAGGTGTGCTAAGCCTTGCTAACGCATTGGGGTAGTACAATAACCCTTTGCGGTCGAGCGCCTCAGCGAACCTGACTTCCGTCTTGGAACGAAAGCGCAATCCATTCCAGTTAATAATATTCATCTTCGGGATGAATCTCACGCCGTGGTTCACGCCTGGAGGTGAAACAACGGTACTCTCCAAGTTCGCTCCTTCCAGATTGGCGTCGGTCAAATCTGTTCCCACTAAATTAGCACAACTCAAATCTGCTCCCGCTAAGTCAGCCCCATTGAGGAGAGCAAAGGCTAGGTTAGCTTTATTGAGATCGGCTCCCTTGAGGTTAGCTCCCCTGAGGGAAGCTGCTATCAGAGTTGCACTATTAAGGTTAGTGCTGACTAGCGTAGCCTCAGTTAAATCCGCTCCAATGAAATTGCTGGCGATGAGATCCGCCTGACTCAATTTGGCTTTTCTCAGGTGGGCGCGGGTGAAAAGAGAAAATGTCAGTGAAGCTTTTTGCAGGTTTGCTGCCTCCAAATTAGCTTCGGTGAAGTTCGGTGTTCCCTTTGCGCCAATTAAATTTGAGCCGATCAAATTAGCACCAAAGAAATTCGCTGTCGCCAGTTGGCTATTGGTAAGGTTAACAGCTCTCAATGAAGCCCACTGGCAGTTCGCTTCGTGCAGTTGAACACCCGTGAGATTCGCTCCATCTAAGTTGGCCTCCACCAACTTGGCTTTCCCCAAAACGGCATAACTTAAAGAAGCAGCTTGTAAGGAGGCATGGTTCAAATCAGCCTCAAACAGGAAAGCGTGAGTCAAATCGGCTTGATCGAGGACAGCTCCCTTCAAATAGGCTCGTTTGAGAGAAGCATTCTGCAAGCAAGCTTTTGCCAGAATTGCATGATTGAGCTGAGCTTCTTTCAACTGAGCATTACTCAGCTCAACTTCAGAGAGTTCAGCTTCACTCAAGTCAGCTCCGGAGAGAAAGCATCCCTTTGTGCCGGAGTTCACAATAAACCATACTTGACGCCATTTTTCGGAAAGCTTCGTTTTCGAGTCAATCTGAGCCTGCTGAAAGTTGGCATAGTTCAAGCTGGCACCACCCAAGTCTGTTCCTCGTAGATCAGTACCAACAAGTAAAGTCCTATTGAGGTTGGCCCATTTCAGGTTAGCGTCGGTGAGATTGGCATCCCGAAAATTGGCTGCATCTAGGCAAGTTTGAAACAGCTGCGCTTGACTCAAGTCAGCCGCTATAACTTGGGCACGATACAAATTGGCTCCTGATAAGTCGGCTCCCGCTAATACAGCAGTATTTAAAATCGCACAACTCAATTGAGCATCTCTCAGTACTGCTCCTCTCAAATCAGTGCTAAAAAAAGAAGCGCGGCTCAAATCAGCACCCGAAAAATCTGCGTTTTTGAGGCAAGCATGATCAAACAGGGCATCACTGAGCAAGGCGTTCTTAAAACACGCTCCTTCTAAGGACAGACCACGAAAATCTTTTTCTCCTGCTTGATAACGTTGTAGTATTTTGTCGGCTTCTTGGGTCATGCCAATGTCTGTAAAATTCGGTTGAATAACTGAGTATGGGTTTTGAATGGAAGGTTCATTAAGGTAATTGGCTAAGAGTTGGTCTCAACTCCTGGTAATTGCACGCACTTGCCACCCGGTTTTTGGGCAGACGAGAAGCAGCCAAAAAGGATATCCTTTTTGGCTAAAGGATGTGATAGTAATTCACCTCAAAAACTCAGCTAGATCTGGTTTATCAGAGCTAGCTGGAAAAAAAAACGCGCTGGGTACAGGTTATTCTTACAAATAACGTTGTCGATTTTGCTCAAATTGTGCAATGAGCTGTTCGGGGGTGAAATCAAAGGTCTCAAGCCACCAATCCATCAAAATGAGGGTGCGCTGATATCGGTCAGCAGGTGGCCCTTTGTAAGACCGACTGCTGGGGTCAGCGAACCAGTGTTGAACGGTAGACTCACTTACGCCGCACAGCATTCCCAAAGACTTATAGGTTACAGCTCCCCTGTTCATTAGAAACTCCTGTGGGTGTATCCGACCCCAAAGCCAG
>DATNQL010001048.1:0-2172 GCA_036704025.1 Stenomitos sp. | reverse complement strand
GACTGGATACTTTAAAGATTGAGAATCCTGGAACGCCTCAAGAAAAGTCGGTTCAATTATTGAACTTGGACTGGATTCCTAATAAGTGGTGGCGATTAATTACCAATCAGCGAAGCCGAGAGATTTACCCGACAAGTCTTAATCGCAAACACTTTGAGGTTTGCGTCTTCTCTCAAGTCATGTGGGAACTCAAGTCAGGGGATTTGTACATTGAGGGAAGCAATGCATTTGCTGATTATCGACAACAACAGATTTCTTGGGAGGAGTATCAAGCCACTGTCAAGGATTACGGCTCTTTGGTGGACTTACCTGTTGAGGGGAAAGCTTTTGTCGCTCATGTTAGAGACTGGTTAGAGTCCCTCGCTAGAGAAGCCGATCAATCTTTTCCTGTCAATCAGGCACTACGGTTAGAAAAGGGCAGACCCATCATTCGCCGCCCCAAACCTAGTAATAATCCCAAGGGCTTGGCTCAAATTGAATCTCTCATTGCCGAACGAATGAAGCCTGTTAGCTTGCTTGATGTCCTTACTGATACAGAACTCTGGCTCAACTGGACTCGATTTTTCCATCTGATTTCCGGACATGATACCAAGATTGATAATCCCCAAGCTCGTTATCTGGCTGCTACTTTTTGTTATGGCTGTGGTTTAGGACCGAATCAAACGGCGCGTTCTCTGAGTGATTTCGACCCTCGACAAGTCGCTTGGGTAAGTCAGCGTCATATCAACCCTAAGAGTTTGGAAAAGGCAATTTGTTCGGTAATTAATGCCTACAATCAGTTTGCTCTCCCTAAGTTCTGGGGGTCAGGAAAACGTGCGGCGGCGGATGGAACTAAGTGGGATGTTTACGAGCAGAATCTTTTGGCTGAGTACCATATTCGTTATGGAGGGTATGGTGGGATTGGTTATTACCACGTCTCTGACACTTATATTGCTCTGTTCAGTCATTTTATTCCCTGCGGGGTTTGGGAAGCGGTTTATATTCTCGATGGGTTGTTAAAGAATCAATCGGATATTCAGCCTGATATCATTCATGCAGATACTCAAGGTCAAAGCGCACCTGTATTTGGATTAGCTTATTTGTTGGGTATTACTCTCATGCCTCGCATCCGGAATTGGCAGGACTTAACGCTGTGTCGTCCAAGTATTGAGTCTCGCTATGAGCATATTAATGAGTTATTTACTGATGTGGTGGACTGGGATTTAGTTGAAACCCATCTGCCGGATATGCTGCGGGTTGTTCTTTCAATTAAGGCAGGAAAATTTACAGCGAGTACCCTTTTGAGGAAGTTGGGAACTTATAGCCGCAAGAACCGTTTATATCAAGCTTTTCGAGAGTTGGGACGGGCAATTCGCACAGGGTTTCTTTTGCAGTACCTCTCCGATGAGGAGTTACGCACTACAATACTCGCTGCCACGAACAAGTGCGAGGCGTTTAATGGTTTTACTAAGTGGCTCAGCTTTGGTGGGGCGGGAATAATTCCGACGAATAATCGGGATGAGCAGCGCAAGATCATCAAGTACAACCACTTAGTGGCGAATTGCTTAATTTTTTATAACGTTTTTGAAGTGTCTCGCATTCTCAACGAGTTGATTCAGGAAGGACATGCGATTGATATTGAGATTATGGGAGCGTTGAGTCCCTATATGACCAAGCATATCAATCGTTTCGGCCGCTACAGTTTGGATTTGAATCGACAACCACCAACGGTTAATTACGATTGGCCTGTGTTCGCGGCTGCCTCTTTTTAAGACCTGAAGGGGTGAAGTCAGCTAGCTTTGCCGGGAAGCCAGATGGGACAAGGGATTCGTGAGAAATGGCGGAATTTTTCACGAATCGTTGCAATACGCCGATAACATTTGAAGCTTTTATTGTCCGAAAGTTAGCGCCGAAACTGTGGAAAGGAGCTTGTGTAGTCCTCGACAATTATAGTATCCATAAAGGCCAAGAAATAGAGGAAGCTATTCAAGAGGCGGGAGGGCAGGTGATCTATTTATCTCCCTATTCACCCGATTTTTCACCCATCGAGAATTGCTGGTCAAAAATCAAAGGGATATTGCGGACGAGAGGAGCGAGAACTTATCGAGCCTTGGATGAAGCGATTACACTAGCCTACCAACAAGTGTCCTCTCAAGACCTTTTTAATTGGTTTACTCACTGCTGTTACTGTAC
>DATNQL010001047.1:0-3231 GCA_036704025.1 Stenomitos sp. | reverse complement strand
ATTTCGCTCCCATTTTAGTCAATAGTTACCCCAGCTTCAACGTTATTCTCCCCCCTCGATGAGGCAACATCAATGAACCCGAATCAATCAATCATTAACTCCGAGCTTGAACCTTGGATTTTCACTGTTTCATTAGCTTTAGAGGCTCACTCGCGAGCAGAAGAATTTCGACGTTCCCAAGCGAATCCTGGCAAAGCCAAACAGGTTTATCTAAATACTCTGGCAGTATATGCCGTGAATGTTTACCTACAATGTCGGGAATTTGAGACAGATTTGGAAAGAAGCGATAGTTGGAACCCCAGGATGCAGATGCTGATGGATACGGCTGATTTGCTAGTCAGAAATTACGGCAAGTTGGAATGTAGACCTGTGTTGCCAGAGGCGGAGGTTGTCTACATTCCTCCAGAAGTTTGGGAAGAACGAATCGGCTATGTTGCCGTGCAGCTATCTGAATCCTTGAGGGAAGCAACGCTGCTGGGATTTATACACAAGGTGGCAAAGTCAGAAGTACCCCTGAGCCAATTGCGATCGCTGGCAGAGTTACCAGGATATCTGCATCAAATCAAACCCGTGGTCAATTTGAGTCAATGGCTTGAGGACATCTTTGAAGCAGGTTGGCAAGCTGTAGAAACCCTTTTGGGGGAACCTACCGAGTTAGCGTTTAACTACAGAAGTGCTTCGCTTGATGTGAAGCGGTGCAAGCAGATTGAGCTAGCCACCGCAGATCACTCAGTGGCGTTGATTGTGACACTCACCGGAGCATCGGAGCAGGACATGGATATTAGCGTAGAGGTGCAGCCCACCAACGGTCAAACCTATCTGCCTGCCAATCTACAGCTCATGGTACTCAATGAGGATGGAGAAACGGTGATGGATATCCATGCGGGTAGCGATAATCAGACCATTCAATTAGAATTTGGCGGGGAAGCCGGAGACCGTTTCGGCGTTAAGGTGGCATTGGGTGAGGTGAGTGTCACAGAAAATTTCATGATTTAAAGGAAATAGCCGCAGCAATCGCTAGGAGTTGGCGATGGAGAAGTTAATCGTTCTCAAAGTAGATGGTGATTTCAATCAAGGTTTTCGGGTAACCCTGGAGATTGGCACAGAAGGCGATCGCCCGGAAGTGGAGGTTCTGGGCAACTTGCCCCCCGCGCCGGAACTGGTGGCACAGTATAGCGGCTGGCAGTCAAGCTATCGCCGTTTGGGCAAGGCTACCCGTATCATTAAGGCCAAAGGAGCGAAGATTGATGGTTCCCTCAAAAGCCGGAAACAAGAATGCCGCACCCAATCTTTTGAGTTTTGCGATCGCCTCAATACCTGGCTCAAGGCTGAGTCCTTTCTCTCCATCCGAGAGAAGTGGCTCTCAAAAGTCAACACTTCGGATCAGGTGCGGGTGCTCATTCGTGCCGACAACCAGCAACTATGGCAACTCCCCTGGCACCAGTGGGATTTATTAGAACGCTACAGCTTTGCAGAAATTGGACTCAGTTCTCTGGAGTGTGAAGCACCTCCGAGAAGAGAAACGCTTCCCCATCGAGAACAAGTTAAAATCCTCGCGATTTTGGGCAATAGCCAAGGCATTCAAGTCGAGCAAGACCGACAACGACTCGAGAATTTACCCAACGCCGCCACAACTTTTTTGGTGGAACCGCAACGCCAAGAACTCAATGACCAACTGTGGCAACAACATTGGGATATTTTATTTTTTGCAGGTCATAGTCAGACCGAAGGTGAAAGGGGGCGGATTTATCTTAACCAAACGGATAGCTTAACCCTGGACGAACTCCGGTATGCTTTGCAAAAAGCAGTGACAGGCGGGTTGCAACTGGCGATTTTCAACTCCTGTGATGGATTGGGATTAGCCAGGGAGTTAGACAAATTGCACATCCCCCAAATGATTGTGATGCGGGAACCAGTGCCAGACCTTGTGGCACAAGAATTTTTAAAGTATTTTCTAGACAGTTTTGCCAGGGGTGAGTCTCTGTATCGGGCCGTACAGGAAGCGCGGCAGCGATTGCAAGGTTTAGAAGATCACTTTCCCTGTGCTAGCTGGTTACCCGTGATTTATCAAAATCCTACGGCTGTGCCTTTGACATGGTTACAATCGCCCGCGCCTACAACAGAACTTCCATCGATGCAATCGGTTCCCCCAACCTTGCCCCCCTGGCGTCGCTGGCGAACCGTCTTGGTCACCAGTTGGGTGGTTACGAGTTTACTCCTGGGAGTGCGTTCGCTGGGAGTCCTGCAAAGTTGGGAGTTAAAAAGCTACGATCAGCTCCAACGTCTTCGTCCTTCTGAATTACCCGATGCTCGTATTCTACTGGTGGGAGCCGATGAAGAGGATATCCGTGAATACAAGCATCCGCTACCCGATGCGGTTCTGGCGAAGCTGATTGAAAAACTGGAGCAATATCGACCCGTTGCGATCGGATTGGATATTTTTCGCGACCAACCGGTACCGCCCGGTCATGATTCACTCGTTACTCAGTTAAAGCACAATCAACGTCTCGTTACCGTATGCTTCGGCACCGATCCAGGAAATGCGGTTGCCCCTGCGGCCCACAGTCCAGCAGAGCAATTAGGCTTTAATGACTTACAAAATGACAACGACTATACCGTTCGTCGCCATCTCCAATCCCGTACCCCCAATCCGATCGCTCCCCTTTCAGTTTGCAAGACGCCCTATTCCTTCAGCCTACAACTGGCCTACCGATATTTGGAAGCCAAGGGTATCCCAGTAAACACAACTCCTGATAAAAACTGGCAGTTTGGTAATGTCGTTTTTAAACGTTTAGAGTCTCATAGCGGAGGGTACCAAAAGCTAGATGCTAGGGGCAACCAGGTGTTAATCAATTACCGTAACACTCCCCAGATTGCTCAATTCGTTACTCTCAAACAGGTCTTCGCCGGAAAGTTAGAGCCGGAATGGGTCAAGGATCGGGTCGTTCTGATCGGTGTCACCGCCGCCAGCATTCAAGATGAGCACAATACCCCTTATGGCAGAAGACGAGGGCTGGAGGTTCATGCACACTTAGTAAGTCAGATGCTCAGTGCCGTTCAGGATGGACGCCCACTGATTTGGTGGCTGCCTCAATGGGGTGATGCTTTGTGGGTTTGGGCTTGGTCACTGACGGGTGGAATACTCGTGTGGCAGATGCGATCGCATTCTGTGGGTAAGGCAGAATCACCACAACGCTTGGTTCTGGGGATTGGCATCTCTGGTCTTGTTTT
>DATNQL010001046.1:0-11184 GCA_036704025.1 Stenomitos sp. | reverse complement strand
TCAGATCTCAGGGGTGCAGACTTGAGTCTTGCAGACTTGAGTCTTGCCAACCTGTGCCTTGCTAATTTAGGCAGCGCCAACCTGATTCGTGCCAACCTGAGTATTGCTGAATTGAGTGGTGCTAACCTGAGTGATGCCAACCTGAGTGATGCCGACTTGAGGGGGGCGAATGTGGAGAATGCTCAATTTGCGAGGAATTTGGGAATTTCTGCTCAGACACAACGTGTTTTGCTCCGGCGGGGGGCAATTTTTGAAGATTCAACGAGTGACCGCTCTGAAGTTCTAGCGCCTCATTAAAAAAATAGAAGATAGGGGAACATCGAGTTATTAGATTGAGTCTCAAATTCTGAAGTTGAAAAGTTCTCGGTTTCGGTTAGGATTCCTCCTTAATCTGTGAGTATCGGAATATTATTTTTTTAACGCAGAGAACACAGAGGAAGGCGCAGAGGAACGCAGAGTTTTTGCAGGACAATTCTTGGTGATTCCTATTGCATAGGAAAAGGTGGCTGATGTTGGAAGCAAATAGGAAAATAACAAAACCCATTTGGGCTAATTTCGTCGTTTTTGTAGGGTTATTAGTAGTTAGTGGATTAACTCTCTCTGGTTGTCAAAAGGTCTTTCCAGGAGGTAAAAGTACTGAGAAGGCAACGGAAAAGAAGCCTACCCAGGTTGAGCAGCAGAAATCGAATAAACAACTAAAAAAAAAGCAGTCTAGCAAGCCTAATCAAAAGAAAAACCCGGATGAGGATACACAGGAGGATGATGATCCGGAATAACGGCTGCTGTTTTTAGCGTCTCGTGTTACCCTCCTGATTATGGAGACTCTACAGCATCATAGTACGCTTGCAACAACTCTGCGCGCTCGCCGCCAACGCCTCGCGAACGTGATCGATTTCCCCGCGATTCTCTGGTCGGGGCAGCGCAGTTCGCGCAATTTTCCGGCTAATCTCTATCCATTTCGGGCGAGCAGCCACTTCCTGTATTTTGCCGGTTTGCCGCTAGAAAATGCGGCAATTTTCCTGGATGGTGGAAAGCTAGAACTGTTTATGGACGATGCACCTCCTAGCCGTGCTCTCTGGCATGGGGAGATGCCTAAGCGGGAGGAAATCGCTCAAGAAATTGGGGCGGATGCAGCCTTTTCCCTATCAGAACTGCCATTAAGGGCAACGGGTGCAGCAACCATTGCCGTTCAAGATGCCATCACTTATGGGCAACAAACTCAAATCCTAAATCGACCCGTAGCACCCGCAAATGCGTCTGAAGGGATTGATTGGGAGTTAGCCCGTGCGATCGCATTTTTGCGATTGTGTCATGATGCAGGTGCTCTCTCGGAATTACGACAAGCCGCCGCCGTCACCGTAGAAGCCCACAAGGCGGGAATGA
This sequence comes from Stenomitos sp., assembly GCA_036704025.1. Lineage (GTDB taxonomy): Bacteria > Cyanobacteriota > Cyanobacteriia > Cyanobacteriales > Coleofasciculaceae > Allocoleopsis. The sequence goes on along the minus strand of DATNQL010001046.1, from coordinate 9,801 downwards.
GGGCAACCCCGATGGCTAAGTTAGAAGCCGAGGTGCGGGGCGCGATGGAACAGGTGATTATGGCTCACAACATGACGGATGCCTATGGCGGCATTGTCACGGTTCATGGTGAAGTGTTGCACAATGAGCAATATCACCACCCCTTGCAACCGGGAGATTTGCTACTAGCGGATGTTGGGGCTGAAACACCGATGGGCTGGGCGTCTGATGTAACGCGCACTTGGCCTGTCACGGGTAAGTTTTCCCCCACCCAACGAGATCTCTACGAGATTGTCTTAGCCGCCCATGATGCCTGTATCAACAAAATCCGCCCAGGAATCGAATATTTAGACATCCATCTGTTGGCGGCATCGGTGATTGCTCAAGGTTTGGTGGATTTAGGCATTCTGCGGGGACAGGTGTCAGATTTGGTGGAAATGGATGCTCATGCCCTGTTTTTTCCTCATGGTGTGGGTCATCTTCTGGGCTTGGATGTCCATGATATGGAAGATTTGGGAGATTTGGCGGGTTACGAGGAGGGAAGAAAGAGGAACTCGCGCTTCGGCTTATGCTATCTGCGACTCAATCGACCCTTAAAACCGGGAATGTTGGTCACCATTGAACCAGGGTTCTATCAAGTCCCGGCTATTTTAAATGACCCAAAAATCAGATTGAAATATCAAGAGGTTGTCAATTGGGAGCGTCTTGCCCAGTTTAGCGATGTTCGAGGCATTCGCATTGAAGATGATGTTTTAGTCACTGAAGAGGGTAGTGAAGTGCTTACAGCCGCTTTGCCAACTCATGCGGATGCGATCGAGCAACTCGTCCAGTAAAGGATGAAGTCTCCAATTTTTTTCAGACTTCACCCTTCATAATCTGTGACGCATTTAAGAAATCATATTTCCACACCCTACACCCCACACCCCACACCCCTTATGACAATTTCGCTATAGCAATTTAGCTGCACATCAGCTTACTGCTTCATGATTGTTGTCGAATCTGGCTTTTGACCCAGCGTCGAAAAGAGCTAACTAGCTCTAAATAATCGACAACTCCAGCCTGAAGCAGAAAATGGTCAACCTTGTCCATGTACAACGTTGGAAAACTCAGACTTTGCTGGCATGGAACATAGGTTTTGTTTTGTAGCTGGTAGAGGGTCAAAAATATGCCGTCGTAGCGCCAGATTTCCGGAACACCAATATGGGCAAAGACTTCTAAGCGGCTTTTGATACTACTGGTAATATCGATTTCGATCACCAAATCAGGTGGCGGATCTTGAGTCAGGTCAATTTTCTTTTTGCCTTTAACCGCACTTTGATTCTGGATGTAAAAACATTCATCCGGTTCTAAACCCATACCCAAGTCAGAACAGACGAACGTTGTGGAACCCAGAGGATAGATACTAATCCTTAGTTCTTCAGCGATGGTTTCGACAAAGCGACTAGCTAACTTTTTGTAAAGCTCATGCTCGGGTGAGGGAGCCATGATTTCGAGGATGCCACGATTGTAAGTAAGGCGCAATCGATGTTCGCTCAGTTCCCCTAACAACGTTTGATAGGTCTGCCAACTAATACCCGATAGCTGGATACATTGTTCTGGTTGCCTGAGCATGTTGCTGGTTATATCCTTATTTTCGGCTATCTGGGATCACCTCGTGATGCGGGTTCACATCCTCAATTTCAAAATGGCTCTTCCCACGGTTCGGCTAACGTTACACTGATCTGCACTAACGTTACAACCGTGGGATTCTATCTTCCACGTCCTAGCTTGCCCTATTGGGGTTTCCTCAACCGCATAGAGACAAAACCTAGTAGTCTGTCAAAACTACATTGACGGGTTGGGAGAGGACAAGGGAGACAAGGAGGACAAGGGAGAGGTATATTAACATTTACCCCTCGAATCTACCTTGACGCTCTACTAGGCCAGCGCGGCAGAAATAACCATCCAGTTGAAAAAGGTTAAAAAGCTGACTGTACAAACTTTCTTACCTTCTGCCTTCTGCCTTCTGCCTTCTGCCTTCTGCCTTCTGGTACCAGTCTATTAATCTTCAAACTCGTCTATCATCCCAGGACTAATCAGGGTAATGTCAAACTCATCCAATGGCCCTGTTGGATTGGTATTTTGTCTGAGGAGGTAATATTTGGCGCTCACCTGTGGACCGAATACAATCTCATCCTCATTGTCAAGGTCATGGGCTTGTAGTTTGCGACCATTAATCAAAAGTCCGTTGGCACTAGGTTTCCCTTTCAGATTGCCATCTACAATCTGATAATAGTGACTGCCATCCTCACGCTGCCGTCGCACCAAAGTAGCGTGATGGCGAGAAACAAACTGAGAGAATAGACGGATATCAGAACTAGGATCTCTGCCGAGAGAATACACGGCTTCTTCTAAGGGAAATTCTCTACGTCCCTTCTCGTCTTCAATAATCAATAAATGGTTTTGATTGGGTTGTGTAGCCATCGAAGAATAATAAATAGTTGAAAAACGATCACTGGGAGAATACTCAAAGATTACCCCTTGTTGCTTCCATTGAAGCTTCTCACTTCAACTGGAGTTTTCTTCAATTCCCTGAAAAAGCCTTTAGGGTAATCATTTTCAGGCTTTGACAAAGGGGTTGGGGGGAGAGGATGTAGCATGGTTATGATGGGAATAAGTGGTTCAGAGATTGCTTTCGCTACAAAGCTAGGCTAGCACGAGGCTTCAATCGGTTGCCTAGGTATATGGGTATAATGCCTCACCCTGAGCTATTCCTAAATTCTTTCTCAGTTAGAGACAGCAAAACTGGAATTAACCTGAGGGAAGAGATAAGTTAGCGCCACATAGAGAATCGGTTGAGTCTTCGATTGGTACGCGATGTATTGCCGCTTGTTCATACCAGGACAGGCTATACCTTCCATACCATGGCTTTGGCTGAAGCATTTTCCCCGTTGGCTTGTTGCCTATGTTGATCGAGTCAAAACGATTCAGGGGTTTAAGGAGCGGACTGTGATACTCTCGAAGTACGTTTGGTTTTACTGACGTTTGCTAATCTCCCGACCCACATAGATGTAGTCTGGGATGTTCTCTCTGTGCGTTTGAATCGCTGAGCAGGAAAAGGCGATCGCCACCTGTGTTCCCTGTTTGGTCAAACCGACCACTTCTACATCTGGCGAAAAGGCTTGTGCTAAAAAATATTTTTTACTGGCTTCTAATAATAAATCGGATTCAATGATTAGCTGAGACAGTTGTGTACCCATCAATTCTTCTTTGCTATATCCAAATAAATCGTTAGCCGCTTGATTGACCATTTTAATGATTCCTGATTGGGTCGTTACCAATAAAGCGTTAGCCAGAGATTGAATGATTTTATTTAAATATTCATTGGAAGAATCCCAAGCCTCTAACAAAAGGCTAACTTCATTCGATCTTTGTACCAATTTTTGTTCTAACACCATTCTTTCAGTGACATTTTCAACAAAAATTACTAGCCGATTTCCTAAATCTTCTAGATTTTGCGGTTTAACAACATAAAGGTCTAGATATAAGGGGTAACCTTGTGCGGAAAAACGTCCAATTCCTTTTAACTCAAAACTATCCTTTTTCCCTTCCAGGATAGCGATTAAAAGCTCCTCGACTCCGATCAGTTCCGGAAATCCGAGACATACAGGCTTTGTGTGTGTCACTTCCTGGGGACAATCGGCAAACTTCTTGACTCCTAAGGATGTCTCTAGAATATTCAACTTCCGATCCACAACCAAATATTCAATTTGGCGAAGAGATAATAGTTGCTGCAATAGAGAATTCATTAGGATTAGATCATGTGGTAGGCTAGTTTTTGAAAAATCTCATCCACGAATAAACCTGATTTAGCTGAGGTCGAATAGGTGGCTATTATTTTATCAGGAGCATTCATCGCAATATCTTCTAAATATTTTCTTTTATTTTCTTCATTTATTAAATCTGCTTTGTTTAAAGCCACGATCACAAAACCTTTAGGATTGATGGATAAAAAACATTGAATATGATCAGAAATATGATCGATAGTCACCTGACGATTGATATCTGCAACAACCACTGCACTACTCGCGCCTTGCAAGTAGGTAGGAGTCACTGCCTTAAATTTAGTATTTCCTTCTAAATCCCAGATTAGTAGTTGTACATTGACCTGTTTTTGCTGTTCAAATAATTGGCATTCAACCGTCTTCCGGGAAATTTTTACACCGACGGTGGAAAGATATTGATCACTAAATTGACGGTCTACAAAGCGACGAATCAAGCTGGTCTTACCTACGCTAAAATCGCCCAACATGCAGATTTTTTTGGATATTGTTGAAGTCATCGTAATTGCTCATTTCGGTTTGAGGAGAAACCTCTAGGAAAAAGCTATGGTTGATCTGCCTATCTCAGCAGACAACAGCAAATCCTAGCCAGGATACTCACGCTGGAAAACTGCGGAAAATAAAGCGTGTCCTCAGTCGTAGGGAAAACCTAGAATAACATTACCATGTAATATCGAACACTTCTTCATCCAGAGAACAGAATGTTTGGGTGGAGGGAGCAAAAATTAACTGTTCCAAGAAATCGAAGGAGTCACAACCTACAAACCATTACCTGTCGTATCTTCAAAAATGGCTCCTCGTCCGATTAAATTGCGCTTGATTACTTCTGTAATCCCCAAATTGTAAGCAAACACCGCCTGGTTTACATCTGCAAGGCTGAGATTAGCAAGGCTGAGATTAGCCAGCTTCAAATCAGCACCACACAAATGTGCATTACTCAAGTTGGCACGATTTAGGTTGGTGCTGCGGAGATTGGCACCATTGAGTTTAACGCCACTGAGATTGACACGACTCATATTGGCACCATTCAGATTCGTACTGCTGAGATTGGCACGAGTTAGATTAGCTTTCAGCAGGTTAGCACCACTCAAATCCGCTTCGTTGAGTTCAGCACCACTGAGATCGGCTCCGATTAGGTTAGCATCCCTTAAATTGATACGGTTAAGGATAGCGCTAATCAGAGTTGCATCTCTCAAGTCAGCCTCGTTGAGGTTGGCATCCCTCAGATTAGCGCTGATCAGTTTGGCATGAATGAGGCTGGCATCTCTGAGATCCGCACGACTGAGGTTAGCACCACTCAAGTCAGAGCCAATTAGCTTAGCATCCCTGAGATTGGCATTAATCAAGTTAACGCTGCTTAAATTAGCCCCGATTAAGTTGGCATTGATTAAATTGGTACTGATGAGGCTAGCACCACTGAGATTCGCCCCCCACAGATTGGCATCTCTGAGGTTGGTATCTCTGAGGTTAGCACCACTGAGATTCGCATTCCTCAAAATAGCACCGCCCAAGTCAGCACGATTCAAGTCGGCACCGCTCAAATCCGCATGGCTAAGATCGGCCCGATTGAGATCGGCACGACTTAAATTAGTACCACTGAGATCGGCACGGCTCAGGTTCGCGCCTCTCAACTTATCGCCACTTAAATCTTCACCACTGAGATCAACACCTACAAAATCTTCACAAAGATTTACACCAGCAATTTGGGCCAATCGGGACAAGTCTTCTGTTCTCGCTCCTATAATTTGCTGGCTCAGATTGTGAAATTGCAAAGCAAAGGCTTCATTACTCATATCGCAATTCGTATCGACTCAAATAGGGCTTGAATTTTTGCTTCAGTAAGCGACGAACGAGTGCTCTTTCAAGAACGACTTTCTTCTTTTTGCCGAGCGTGTGGGGTAACAGACCGGTGGTATCTGTGATACGTATATCTTGTGGCGATATAGAAAAGAAGGCTTCCACACGGCAGGGCTTAGCCGTTACCTTCAACGTGCCTAAAAAGGTAGGCGGGAGTGAACCTTGTAAAATAGAATTATTTGGCTCTCCCAAGACAGCCCAGGTTAAATTTTTGGGTGAACTCGGAGTGCTAACCTGAGAAATAGACAGCGGGTTTTTCTCGGCTTTTTCAGCAATTTTCTGGGTACCAAGACTCCCCTTGCTTGTCGGTTTTTTCTCTTGGAAAGAGACGGTTACACAACTTTCACTGTCACGGCATTCCTGGTTTTGCCTTCCTGTTTGTCGCGAAAGTTCCAACGCTTGATTCACTCCAGGGGTTGCCTGGGCAATTATCCCATTTTCTACTCTTAAGTTGAGTTCTCCCCCTGTTAAACCAAACTTAAGGCGACCCAGGGGTAACGCCTGATCCTGTTCCTTGAATTGTAGAGTTAAGTACAGTTGAATTTGGTCTGTTGCCGCCGATTGACGCTTGAGGTTGAAAATCCCCGGCTTTTCTGCTTGAACAAGTTTTCCTTCCAACTTGATCGATACGCAAGTTGGAAATTTGTCCTCAGACAAAATTTGAGAGGATGAGGGAAGAGATTGTGGCATTGCCAAATGGCTATCCATCTTCTGGGGGATGACTATAAAGTTATCATGACTCTGAAGCTATTTTCTCTCACGAGATTGACTTTCTGCTTAACCGTAACCTACTACATAGACAATCGTCCGAGGTAATCGGGATGTATTCCAAACCCAAATTTCAGCGTAACGCCACCCAGCCCTGTAACTGGTCGATTGAGCAACTACCGGGATTAAGCCTCCAAGACCAAACCAAACTCAAAGGATTGGGCATTACAACCACTGGGCAACTCCTGCAAACAGCGAGTACTGGACAACGGAGACAAGCACTGGCTAATCAACTACAAATCAAAACTCACTATGTGAATAAATGGGTTGCCCTGGCTGATTTGGCTCGCCTACCGGGGATTGGTTACCAATACTGCGGACTGGTACTCCATGCGGGTGTCTGTTCTGTGCATCAACTGGCTCAGACTCCGATTCACCGATTGCATCAACAAATCTTACGTTTGCAAGTGACCCTAATGCAGCGCAAAGACCTCTGTCCTCAGATAGACCAGGTCGCATCCTGGATTAAGCAAGCGCGTGATTTAGCTCAAAAGCATGAAGTATAAGCATAAATTTTATACTTGATACTTCAGCCTTCAGCCGTTCCTAATCTTTGGCTAATACGCCATTGAGGAAAATATCTGCAATGCCTTCCGCCATCTCTTGCATCTGCTTGGGAGATGCTCCTGGTTCCATAATCGTCTCATGGCTGAAACCTGCAACGGCAAACATTCCTAAAAAGACCTGAGCGACTATTTTGGGGTTGACACGTCGATAAATGCCTCGATCCATGGCTGTTTGGAAAAAGGCTTCAGCCACATCTGTCATTTTTATGATCACTTCTGACTGAATGCGATCGCGCAACTCCGGATGGAACTGCGCTTCCATGAAGCAGACCTTCATCATATCGGCATTCTCATGCATTCGCATCATCCGCCGCCGCATCACCTGCGCCACGGCTTTATAGCTGCCCATCTCGCTGAGTTCTGTCAGCAAATCGGTCAGAATTTCGATCCAGCCTTGAGTGGCGACCTCAATTAAGATGGCCTTTTTGTTCTCAAAATGGCGAAACAGGGTACCTTCTGCTACTCCAGCTTCACTCGCTAAATCACGGGTGGTTGTACCGTCATATCCCCGCTTCGCAAACAAATGCTGTGCGGCTTGGAGGATGCGCTGCCTTGTCTCTGTTTCTGACTGAGGAGGCCGATTTAAAATTCGCATTTGAAGTCCCAACAAAAGCTGTAGCGCTATTGTCCAACAGGATACCTAATAATTGACAAAAGTTTTATAGTTTCTCACAAATTCCTCACAAAATGAGCACAGAGAAATGTTTCAAGCTTTATATGACAACATGGGGGTGGAAGGCTGTGGTTCCTGCCCGGATTGGGATACAACATTCTCTAGCCTCTCTCCAGACTGGATTACATGCTCCATCAAACTCCAGGTTGCGTTTTTCCTTGGTTGTTATGTAACTTATTCTAATTTATGTAACGGGTCGTATTTTTTTTGCTATTATGCAATTAATTTAATAAACTATAAAAGTACACAAGTAAAACTCAAGAAATGTGTCCCGAAGGCTGACCATCGCTGTACCCGAATCGTTATACGAGCGATTGCAGAATGTTAAGCAGGAAATTAACATATCTGGCGTATGCCAGGAAGCTTTAGAAATGGCGGTGACGTTAAAAGAGCTCACCATTGATGCGAGTGAGCGTGAAACACTCATTGAGCGCCTCCGCTTAGAACGGAAAGCTGTTTTAAGTCAAATCAAGGAACAGGGATTTAAGTTTGGTCAAAAATCGGCTCACACTCTGAGTTATCAGGATTTTCAACGCCTAGAACAGAGAAAGGACTTTACGGCAAACCTGGATGCCGCAGACTTTGAGAATATGTGGGAATTTCTCAATTCCCATAAACCCCCAGCGGAAATGGGACTGGATGAGGATGGATTATGCGGTCTCCTCGTGATCAGCGAACACAACAAATCGGCTTTTGTCAAGGGCTGGATTGAGGGTGTATTGTCGGTCTGGAACGATATTAAAAACCAAGTGAATACACCAGACCTCGCATAAGAAATGGGTATCCGATCCTATGGATTCAAACGAGTTAACCAGGTGGGATAGGCAAAAGAGCGATCGCATTCTAACTTGGGTCCTCGATAAGTTTGGCTGACTTGACTGGCGATCGCCTCAAAACGAGGCAGGACATCCCCCTGCATCTGGCGATCGCTCTTGTGATCTTCTGGGATGACCATTTCTACGGCGATACTCCACCAGACATCATCTCTGACACTCAATTGAGTGAGTTCATAAGTCATGGCTTGGTAGTGGCGCTGAAATCGCCTCTTTTTAACCCTAACCCACGCTTTTTCCCCGGCAACATTAGCCGCCATGATGCTCTTTGGATTGGGTTCCTCACAAGTCCACTTCAGCCACTGTTCAGCTTTTCCCTCCCAATCGTTACCCAATCGTAAAATCCCCAATTCTGCCTTGCGCCACTTCACCTCTAAACTTCCCTGACGCAGTTTGATATTGAGATAATCGCACTCTGGTGTGTATAAATACAGGTCTTCTCGTTCTTCTGGCGAACCCAAGCATTCACCAGGAGAACCCACCTGAAACCACTGCTCTACCTCATCGGCTGGTGTACCGTGAACAAACCAACGCAATTCTAGAGTTGTTAACATTAACCGACTCTGGAGTATCCATTAGAGCCAAACTAAAAGAAACAATATCACAACATTCCCCTTTACCGGATGCATCTCATTTTTGTATAAATATTGAAGGCAAAGGGCTATCGCCGCACGGCATCAAGGGTGATACGATATAGCTGTTGTTTGGGTGATAGTTTACAGTCTGAAATCGGTTGATCATTCGGACAATTCGCATCAGCCGAGGGTTCCCATTCAATATTCAGTACAGCTAAGTTGTTACCCTTGCGAAACCCTCTAGCCACTCCGGTGGGGCCATCGGCAACGTAATTGGGAGCATTTCCCCATCCTTGCTTGGTGAGCATTTCACTCATCTGACGGAGAACATAATCAACGTCTTTAAATTGTTGTCCATTACCCGTCACGGTAAGTTGACAACTCGTTCCTCTCCCTCTATTAATGAAGTCTTGAAAGGTTGATCGCTTCATCGTCACTCTCACATTCAACACCCTGCTCATTTCCTGTTTCAACTGGTTACAGGTAGCAGCAGGTAAAGGTTGGTATCTAGGTGAGGAGGTTTGTGCAATGAGCGCCTGAGTACCTGTAGGTTCAGACCCATTAGGTGAAATCATGCCCGGAGTATTGTTCAATATCAAGGCAGTGGGCAAGGCCATCAAGTAACCAATAAAATTCATCATCTTAGATCGGGTAAAAACTGATTGTAACTAAAGAATTATTTCATCCAGATCGCACCAATATCAGCTAAAGATAGCCCTGGTAGTATCG
>DATNQL010001045.1:0-2868 GCA_036704025.1 Stenomitos sp. | reverse complement strand
TAGCCCACCCCGATACATCCGTCGTTGGTGACTCGGAAGTGCTAATAAATTGATGGGATTGGCAGTATTGGGGTTATGAAATAAAATTTCCCCAGTCACCTTAGCCGTGGGGGGTAACAGTCCCATTACTGCTAGCGATGTTACGGATTTACCGGAACCCGACTCCCCAACAATGCCTAAGGTTTCTCCGGCAGTCAGGGTAAAGGAGACATTTTGGACGGCTGGTACTAGCTTGTTTTGGGTGGGAAACTCGATGGATAGATGACGAACATCGAGGATGGGATGGGTCATGGGTTGTGGTAGGGATGAGGCTAATGCAAGAAGGCAGGAGGCAGGAGGCAGCGCGATCGCAAAAAGGCAGACAAACTATTTTGAGTTAATTTAAGTCAAAAAATACATTATGTTAAGAAGGATCGAACATTTTCAACAAATGTTTTCGAGTCTTCAAAGTGGATATTATGACCACAATGACTAACAATTGCTAGCTGTGCGAATGGGCATAATCGAGCCATTTCGGAGTTGATGGCTATAAATTTGGTGTCATATTCACCAACGAGTAACAGCAGAGGATTTTGGTTGTTTTTGAGTTGATCCCATAAAGAAGGTTGACATCCAGTACTCAGATTACGCAGTGATTTAGCTAATTCAAACGGGTTATTCTGTAATCGACTTTGCTTCAAAGATTCAAAATTGGGATATTTTTTTAAAGAAGCAAAAAGCGACTGATTATACCAACTATCTAAAAAGATTGAAAAATTACTTTCTTCCAATTTTTTAGCTAGGTCAAAATCCCGTTGGATTCGTTCTAATCGATCCCCTTGGCTTTTTAGACCCGGAGATGCAGATTCTAGAATAATCTTAGAGAAGCGTTGGGGAAAATAAAGGGTTAGGTATAAAGACAATCGTCCGCCCATTGAATAGCCGACCAAGAAGCAATTTTGCACGTTTAACTGGTCTAGCAAGTTAATCAAGGCGTGAGCGGTGTTGGACATCGTGTAGCACTCTTCTCCACCCATCACCCTAGTTCTTCCATGACCGGGGAGGTCAACGGTTAAATAACAAAATTGGTCAGATAACAAGGATATAACTTCATTAAATTCTTGCCTGTCTCCCATAAACCCATGTAAAAAAAGAATCAGGGGTTTAGCTCTATTACCTGTGAAAGAATAGTGAAACTTAAAATCAGCAACCGTCATCGTTTACAGCAATTTTAGGTAGCCTAGCTGGAGGTAAGATACCCGCTCTCATTTGAACCATGGAACAGTAGTTATCTACCCTAGGGGAATACTTCGCAATCGCGCTTGTGATAGTCTAAGTGGCTGAGTTGAAATCAGGGGCATTCGTGCTTCTTGAATTAAAACGATTCAGTGCGCTCTTTCATGGTGCGTTGTAGACGTTCGCTTTCCTCTCTTGCCCACAAAGTATTCTAATTTAATCAGCGCTGTGGGTTTGACATATCGATTTAAACAGTTGCAGAGGTCATAACGATGCCTAAATTAGAATTAACAGTTAGCCAAGTTATTGATTTAGTCAAGCAACTACCCCAGAAGGATAAGTTTGCTATCTTACACGCTCTCAACCAGGAAACGGGGACACGTTCAGAAGATGAGCAGTCAAAGCAGGAAGAACAACAACTGCGAGCCTTGAGCGCTAAACGCGGACTGGATTGGGACAGATTGAGCGAAGATGACAGGGATGTCTTAGCCAAGAAGTTGCTGCACTAGGGAATTTTGACAGAGGTTGGTGAATGCTTGGTTAATGATTTTTGCATTATATAATCAAGCTGCGTAGCAGCTTAGAAGGTTGAGTGCAATGATGAGAAGCTTAGCGCCAAATTTCGCTAACCCTAGGAGCGTCCACCGTTGGATGATGTACGGTAGCGCACTCGGCTTAATGATGATTGGCTTGGAGAAGGTACCGGTTGAAGCCGGTAGTGGCTTACCGGGTGAGCAAACAATTGCTCAACTCATGGCTGACACACCCGTTAATCGACCGATTCTGAGAATTGGTAGTGAGGGAGTCGCTGTCTCTGAACTTCAAGCCGCGCTGAAACTTTTGGGGTATTACAGTGATGTTGTGGATGGGTTCTATCGAGAAAGTACGGCAAGTGCCGTCTCTGGGTTCCAACAAGCTGCCGGTTTAACACCCGATGGCATTACTGGCCCTGCGACTTGGAATCGCCTGTTCCCCAGTACGCCGACAGTCGTGAACACATCACCGCTTCCCTCAAGTAACCCAGCTCCAGTGAGGACATCACTGCCCCCCTCAAATAACCCAGCTTCGGTGAGGATATCACCAACCTCTTCAAATAACCCAGCCTCATCTTTCCCCGTTCCTACTATCATTCAATCCACGAATACCAACGAGCGCATTAATAAACCAGCTCTAGAAGAACCATCAGGACTCCGTCAAACCAACCGCTCCAATCGTAGCCAACCCGCCTCAGCGCCTTCCAGTTCTTCCTCTACAGCCAACTCGCAGGCTACTGCGGTTACTTTGCCCATTCTCCGGCAAGGAATGCAAGGTCCTGCGGTTGTCCAGTTGCAAGAGCGCCTTAAAACGCTGGGATTTCTCAAAGAACCAGTTGATGGGATGTTTGGAAATGCGACACAAGCCGCCGTGCAAGCGGCTCAACAGAAGTTCAACCTTACACCAGACGGAGTCGTGGGCCCCACCACTTGGAGAGCGCTATTGCGTTAGTTTTTCCGTATTGGATTAAGGGGAGTAGGAGCAATATCTAGTAGCAAGCCTTGAACCAATTGGTATAACCGCTGATTCATGCCTGGGTACGCTCTGGGGTGTCTAAATTTCTGGTGGAGTAAGCTGATGTGCAGCTAAATTGCCATAGCGAAATTGTCATCAGGGGTG
>DATNQL010001044.1:0-5386 GCA_036704025.1 Stenomitos sp. | reverse complement strand
CCGATTTGGGCGATTCTGCCGGTAGCGGTAACGGTGCTACCTTCTTGGATACCGCGACCATCGCCCATCAACACGGCACCAACGTTGTCCGCTTCCAAGTTCAGAGCGATGCCAACTTCGCCATCTTCAAACTCGACTAATTCCCCAGCCATGCACTTTTCTAAGCCATAGATCCGGGCAATACCGTCACCAACTTGGAGCACTGTACCAACGTTGGAAACCTTGACCTCTTGGTCGTACTGTTCAATTTGCTGCCGAATAATGTTGCTAATTTCGTCGGGTCTAATGCTAATCATGTTAGTTGTGACTGCTTAGTGGTTGAGTATGTTTAGGGAATAAAAAGCTTTCTCCCTGAAGTGTTGATTACCAAGGGGGCTGTTTTGGGGGTGGCCGACAAACTCAATACTCTTTAAGTTGAACGGCCTAGGCTTACACTGATGCGACGCAGTTGTCCGCGCAAGCTAGCGTCTACGACTTGAGAACCGACTTTAATGATGACACCACCAATTAAATCGGGGTCGAGATGAGAATCGACTTCAACTTCATGAGCGCCTGTCATGGCTTTGACTTTCTCTATGACAGATTGCCGCTGGGCGTCTGTTAGTTCTACCACTGAAGTCACTTCTGCCAAAACAGTCTGTTTCAACTTCCGGAGCCGAGCTTGGAATTGTTTCAAAATTCCTTCTAAGAAGAGAATGCGTCGCCGCTCCACCAGAATCATCAAAAAGTTCATCATATAGGGGTGGAGTTGATCGCCACCAATCTGTCGCAATACAGCTTTTTTGGCGTCCTCCTGCACCACAGGACTTTCCAAAAATCGCTGTAACTCCTGAGAGTTTTGCAGAAGATTCAATAATGAACTAACATCTTCACCAAAACGATCTACAACGTCATTGGCTTGAGCGATAGACATTAAGGCTTCTGCATAAGGCTCCAGCACTTGAGCACTTAAAAAACTGTCCTTCATGAGCCACCTCCCACGATAGCGATGCTACGGTCAATCAGTTGATGTTGAGCTGAATCGTCTAAGTGAGTTCTTAGTTGGGACTCAACACGCTCTATAGACAGGACGGCAACCCGTTCGCGGAGTTCAGCGATCGCTCTCTCCCTTGCTACATCCAAATCTTGAGCAGCCGTTTCTCTAAGGCGTTCAACATCTTTCGCGGCCTGCGCTAGGATCGCTTCTTTTGCCGTCTTCGCGTTTTCTTCTGCTGCTGCACGAATTTGTTCTGCCTCGGCTTGAGCTTTCGCTAACTTCTGTTGAGCATCGGCTAAGGCAGCAGCCGCATCTTTTTGACGATTCTCGGCATCCCTAACCTCTTCTTCAATCCTTGAGCGACGCTCATTTAGGATATCCACTAAAACTTTACGCCCAAAGTAAAATAGTACCCCGATAACAATTGCGAGGTTGATCAGGTTGGTTTCTAATACATCGAAGTTCAGACCAAAACCACCGGACTCTACGGCGTGGGCCGCTTCAGTGGCAAGGAATGAGAAAGTTCTCATGATACCGATTTCCTAACTGCGCTACTGACATTAATAGTTTGACTTTCTACTCTCAAGGAAAAGGGCATTGTTGCGACTAAAGCGTTCGCGTCTGAAGCTTCCTTTTTAAGTTAGCTGTCGCGCCGCGAATCGCTCTAGGAGAGAGGAGGCGCATAGAATGCGTTTTCCGATCGCTACAGAATCTGTTACTTGACCAATTCTGGACCTAAGAGTTTTTCCAGAATTTGACGGCTGAGGGCATCCACTTGTTGCTCCAGCGCTTGCATGGCTGCCTGTTTCTGAGATTCTATCTCTTGAGCCGCCTGTTCTCGTTGAACTTGGGCTTCCTGCTGCGCTTCGGCCATCTTCGTCGCCGCTATTTTTTGAGCATCAGCTTGAGCGGCTGCAATCGTAGCTTGTGCTTTCCGGCGAGTTTCTCCTAGCTCTTGCTCGTATTGCTTTGCCAGCTTTTCTGATTTCTCTAGACGTTCTTTCGCTTGCAGGATATTACTGCGAATGTATTCAGCCCGCTCGTCAATTGCCTTGCCTAGGGGCTTATAAAACACCGCATTCAACACTACAACCAGAATTAAAAACTGTATTGCCATCAAGGGCAGGGTTGCATCAAAGTCAAACAATCCCCCTTCTTTGGCAGCTGCTTCAGCGGTTTCAACAGCTAGCAAAATTGTCCAATGTGTCATAATTTCAAGACCCAGTTTCTATCCTTTGGGCCAGCTAATCAGCTGAGATTGCTTAGTGGTTAGTAGTTAGCGTCCATGAACGACTAACTACTAACAGCTAACGCCTAAACTATTTCTACGAGAAGGGGTTGGCAAACAACAACACGAGGGCAATAACCAGACCATAAATGGTCAGGGATTCCATGAATGCCAGGGTTAACAGTAAAGTGCCTCGAATTTTGCCTTCTGCTTCTGGCTGACGAGCAATTCCTTCCACAGCTTGACCGGCTGCATTACCTTGACCAATACCAGGACCGATGGCAGCTAAACCAATTGCCAGAGCAGCAGCGATCACAGAAGCAGCAGCAACGATTGGATTCATGATTCTTTTCCTTAACTTCAGTACACAACCAACAACACAAGAGTTTTTACTTTTAACGTTTGAGGTTCTACCTGCAAAACTCAAAGTTCACTCATTACATCAACTGAGGATTTTATTAATGCTCCTCATGCTCTTCTCCACCGTGCCCCTCCAGGGCTTCATGAATGTAGGCGGCTGCTAGCGTGGAAAAAACTAGGGCTTGAATTGCGCTGGTAAATAAACCCAATGCCATTACAGGCACAGGGACAAACAGGGGAACCAGCAGCACCAGCACTGCCACCACTAGCTCATCTGCCAGAATGTTGCCAAACAGACGGAAGCTCAGGGAAAGAGGCTTTGTGAAATCTTCTAAGACCGCGATGGGTAATAGAATGGGCGTCGGTTCAATGTACTTTTTAAAGTACCCTAAACCTCGCTTCCTAAAACCCGCGTAAAAATACGCCAAAGAAGTCAGCAACGCCAGGGCTACGGTAGTATTGATGTCATTAGTGGGAGCCGCTAACTCACTTTCCGGTATTTTGATTAGCTTCCAGGGAATTAGGGCACCCGACCAATTGGAGACAAAGATGAACAAAAATAAAGTGCCAATAAAGGGCACCCAGGGACGATACTCTTTCTCCCCTAGTTGGTTTTTGGCTAAATCCCGAATAAAATCCAGGGCGTACTCCATGAAATTTTGTATGCCACTGGGAATTCTCTGGATATTCCGAGTAGCTGCTAGGGAAGCGACTACTAGAACCAAGATTACAAACCAAGAGGTAAGAAAAACCTGCCCATGCAGTTTCAAATTGCCTAATTGCCAGTAGAAATGATGACCTACTTCCAATTTGGCAAGGGGGAAAGAATTAAAGACATTTAAGACACTGTGAATTTCCATTGATGGAAGTTTCCCCAGAAATCGATGATTGGCAGGATGCCTCGTCTACTTGACTTTTTTACGGTCACCTGGTATAAAAGTTTGCACCATGTAGACGAGGAGAGTGGCCTTATAGGTCAGAAATCCCAAAAAGATGGGCAAAATCTGTAGCTTATGCCATTGAGTTGCTACTATAATCAACCCAATAAACACCGCAAACCGAGCTTTGCTCAGACTTTTTCTTTCTAGGGCAAGTCGCTCGACATCTTTAGCCAACATTCTCAAGTAAACCATACCTGTGCACGCCCCGATCAAATAATTCAGAGCAATGTCAAGTGAGTAAAAAAACCAGACACAGATAAAAACAATCCCTGTGATGGCGAGTGTGACCAACATCAAGGTTTGTTTGAGTTGGTAGTACTCTTGCATTGAGGAATTATTTTCGGGGGATGGAAAACTCCCTTGAGGCAGTTCTTCCATTACCGGGGTTGGTTGAGGAGAATCGTCTGACAAGTTCACGGGTAGCAGCAACAGCCAGTCCAAAAAGCGAGCTCGTAGCAAACGAGTCTAGCCACAGGTAATCATATCATGTACCGGTAACAATACTTAAAATTTCTTAAATGTACAGAGAGCGGGAAATTACGTCGCCATTCGATCAACTCTCAGTTCTCAGTCTTGGCTCCTCGGTTGAGAGTTCGTCCTGTTTCCTTGATTGAGGTTGTGCAGGGAAACCCACTTAAGCTTTGAAGTATATAGGGATGCCAGAGGGCGGTAAAATAAGCAGGTTCAAGTCCAGTTCCCCAACCTGGGGAGTAAAAGTGTCAAGCCCAGAACTTACGCAATGCCCAAGACTTACACGGTTGAAATTCACCACCAAGGCACGACTCACACTCTAGAGGTTCCAGAGGATAAACAAATTCTTCTCGCTGCCTCTGCGGCTGGAATCGACTTACCCAGTTCCTGCAATGCAGGAGTATGTACCACTTGTGCCGCTCAACTTCTGGAAGGAACAGTAGAGCAGAGCGATGGAATGGGTTTGAGTCCAGAACTTCAATCTGAAGGATATGTGCTACTGTGTGTGGCGTATCCTCGCTCTAACCTGAAGATTGAGACCGGGAAAGAAGATGAAGTGTACGATCGCCAGTTTGGTCAGCCTTAATTGAGGATGTTGAACGTTGGTAGGTTGATCTGCCTTAACCTTCAACCTACCTCTACTCTTGGGTTTCTCCTTGGGTTTACAGGGAACGCTACGCGAACAACCTTCAACCCTCAATGCTATTCAGGCTTTTCTAATCGACAAGAGGACAGAGCCAAATTAAAAATTCCCCTCCGATCAAAACATGAGGCGATATCACTCACTCTTTGCGCGTAATTTTCTTTAGCCAAGGTAGAAACCTTGCCATTCTTAGATATCTCACAGGGACGATTGAGACTGCACTCAGGTTGTGATATGGCGTTATCATC
The DNA here is from genome assembly GCA_036704025.1 of Stenomitos sp. Lineage (GTDB taxonomy): Bacteria > Cyanobacteriota > Cyanobacteriia > Cyanobacteriales > Coleofasciculaceae > Allocoleopsis. The sequence goes on along the minus strand of DATNQL010001044.1, from coordinate 519 downwards.
GACACCCGTGTTAGCGATCGCAACTACGCGATTACTTTGGAGAGACACAACGGGAGATCCTGACATTCCCCCAACTAAGCTACAACGATTGCGAATCGATTTCTCCCACTGATAAACATCTTCCCGAACATTAACAGACTGTCCAATTTCACAAACCGAACGGTGTAGAAAAGTCCGAGAAGGTTCCACACCGTTGAGGGGAATCCCAATAATTTCAACAGGCTCTCCTACAGGAGCAGGAACTGGATCAATTTTTAACGGAGTAAATCCCTCTTTCACTAATTGTTTAAAAGAGGTATCCAGTTCCAAAACTGTGATATCGGTTCCTTTCATGGTGGCATAAACAATTCGTCGTACCCGAACCGGACGAACCCGATTCACTCCATCCTTAAAATAATTCAACTTAAACACTAAAGTCGAAGGCTGATTAATCAGGACTTCTTGAGGTTTGGGAAAGGTAGAGCCATCATAACAATGACCATTGGTTACAGCATAAGCTGGTGATTGAGTGACCCCTTG
>DATNQL010001043.1:0-2506 GCA_036704025.1 Stenomitos sp. | reverse complement strand
GGTGAAGACGATTTGGCAAGGTCTGCGACGACTGCATGACATCGCCCAAACTTGGCTGTTAGTCTCCCCGATTTCTACTACTCCTGTCAAGTCTAATTTTGTTAAGAAAGATGCGAGTAATGCATAGCTTAAAAAGGGGGGCTAGGGGGGATCTGATCTGTAGCATCATTAAATAAAACTGGTATTAAGGGGGTTAGGGGGGTATGAAATGTGACAGCCATAAAGCCAATTGGTATGAGTCCTTCCTTTGTACGTACCAAACAATAGAGGCACGATCATATCGTGCCCTGATATAGCAATTCTCAGTTGCGTGAAGTACAGAGCGAAAAACCTAACCCCCAACTCCAGACTTCGTCTCGCTTCGCTCTCACTAAAGCTCCGGTTCCCTACAAGGGAAGGGGAGTAAGAATCAAAGCCTCTCTCCTAATAGGAGAGAGGTCATAGCGTACCGCATCCAATCGAGAAGGGCTATAAAATTCGTATTGAATTTCCAAAAAACGGCTGTTAGCCCAATACAGACAATGGGTGAGTTGAATACCTAAGGTGAGTTTTCCCAATCTGGGGTAAGACGACGGTAGTTATATTGAGCCGCACCAGGATGACAGATCACGCAGCTTGCCGGCTTCACCGTTTGAGAGAACTTCACTCGTGGATGTAGAGCTTTGAAAAAAGGCGATTCTGAAATCCGATAGGGCAGTGGCTTTTTCGCCTCTTCTGGACGTGAATAGGCTCGTATGTAGTCCCACATCGTGATCAGCACAGGACCAATCAATGGCTTTAATTGCTGACCAAAATGCTGCTCTGGCTCTAAAAGCAGACGACGCCAAGTTTCTGAAGGTAAAACTTCGGGAGGAAGAGGGACGTGGCAACTGGCACAGTTTTCTAAGTAAAGTTCTTTCCCTAACTGATAGCGGGGGGTAATGGGGTCTACGGTACCCGTCTCTTCAGCCGTCCCCTGAGCAATCAAATCGGGTTGGATCGGTATTCCTGGCGCGATTTGTGCCATTGCCCCTTGAGGGATGCCAAACGCGATCGCCATTCCCCACCCCAAGGAGATACTCCAGAGGATTAGCAACAACACCACTAGAGATAAACGCCCTCGCTTATACCCTTTGGGTTGAGACTTGACTGATTTAACGTTCTGAAACCCCCTACTGGCAAGGCTTAGAACAGTCCAAATCCTCAATCCCCCATCCAAAATGGGATTACGTCCTCGAATTCTAGCCCTCACACGCTTGGACATAATTAAAAAAACAATTTTAAGGAATAGGCACCGATCGCAGCAACTGCTCCACAATCGGCTTCGCTCGACGCCCGCCTGCTGGAATCAGACGATGGGCAAGCACATAAGGTGCTAAAAACTTCACATCATCTGGAATCACATAATCTCGACCTTCCAGGAAAGCCAATGCCTGAGCCGTTCGCTGCAAAGCCACAGTACCACGAGGACTCACCCCCAATGTCACTTCTTCCGAGGAACGTGTCGCTCGGACTAAGTTAACAATATATTGTTGCAACGACCTATCCATTTTCATTTGATGGCAAAGGCTGCGTAACTTCAGAACATCTTCTGCGGAAATACAGGGACTCAGTTCCGAAACCCTCATCCCCTCTTGATGCCGTTCCAGCATCTGAAGTTCTTCCTCTTCCGTAGGATAGCCCAAGCTCAAAGACAGCATAAAACGATCCATTTGAGCCTCTGGCAACGGGAAAGTGCCTTGATATTCAATCGGGTTTTGGGTGGCAATCACAAAGAACGGCTTGGGTACAGGACGAGAAACACCATCCACCGTGACCTGCTGCTCCTCCATCACCTCTAATAAGGCGGACTGGGTGCGGGGGGTCGCCCGATTAATTTCATCCGCCAGCAACACATTGGCAAACACGGGGCCAGGGAGAAATTCAAACTCACCACTGCGCTGATTCCAAATATTGGTTCCCGTAATATCGGTAGGCAGAAGGTCGGGCGTACATTGAATCCGCTGAAACCGTCCCGCAATGGAACGAGCCAGGGATTTAGCCAGGAGTGTTTTCCCCACCCCAGGAACATCTTCTAACAAGGCATGACCGCCCGCCAGTAGCGCCACCAGTACCAGGCGAATCGCCTCGGCTTTGCCGACAATGGTATGACCCAGATTTTCGGTTAGCTGCTCAATCTGTTGTCTCATGACAGGTAGATATCCCCCACAGCCCTATTTTCCTTTTTCAACACAGCCTCCGCTTCTAGTCTCGACACCCTAACACAGCTCTTGCGGCTTCACAGTCTGCCTGAATTTGCCGCTTGAGGTCTTCTAGGGAGGCAAATTTTTGTTCGGGTCGCAAAAACTGCTCCAAACTTACCGTCAAGGTCTGACCATACAGATCTCCTGACCAATCTAACAGGTGAACCTCAACGGTTACACCAAGGCCACTGACGGTGGGGCGATGCCCAATATTCATCACGGCGTAGGGGGAGGAAGCAAGGGAGGGTAGGGTGGGATGATGAACTCGCACGCCATAGACGCCA
>DATNQL010001042.1:0-1710 GCA_036704025.1 Stenomitos sp. | reverse complement strand
TTGTGGTGAGCAGGTGCGAGTGAAAGTGATTCAAAAGTTCGTATCGAGGTGAAAATAAGATTTTCTTCACGAGTTCCTCATGTTGTTTTTCTATAACTATATTCATGGAACTCAGAATTAGACCTAATCAAGGGGTTTGAGTGTTATGAGGAAAATAGGAGTTTTTGTGGCAGTGTTGACTGCTCTAGGCCTTATTCTTCCTGCACAGTCTTTTGCTCAACCAGGAATGCGGGGAAGAGGGTGTGGTGGCTGGGGTACACAGACACAGTACACCCGGATGTATAATCTCCAAACACTTGAGACTCTAAGCGGAGAAGTAGTCAGCGTCAACACGAGTGTGCCAATGCAAAGAATGTCTCATGGTGTGCATCTGGCATTGAAAACAGCTAAAGAAACCATTTCAGTGCATTTAGGCCCAAGCTGGTACATCGAAAATCAAGGTATTCAGATTCAGCCAGGGGACAAAATTCAGGTCAAAGGCTCAAGAATTAACTTTGCAGGACAACCAACTATCATTGCGGCTGAAGTCAAAAAAGGTAACGTCGTAATGAAATTGCGAGATAACAATGGTTTTCCTGTTTGGAGTGGCTGGAGAAAACGCTACTAGGGAGTATGAAGTTATGGACGAAAAAAAACCAAACAATCCAGAAAATATCCTGTTTGCTATGTCAGAAGTTGGAATTTGGCAAGAAACTGTGTTTGATAGTGACGCTGCGATTGTGTCATCTCCCACAAAAGATTCATGCTCTACGTACCCCACAGTACCTGGTATTAGTTGCAGAAACTTCGCTCTATCTTCAACAGGGTTGACTCCCGAACAACAAAGCACTGCTCTCTCGCAATTGCAGAACTATCAGTCTGTGCAGAAAAGTCACCTCCTGGGCTATCAAGTCAATCAAAGCTTTAACTACGAAGAAGACTTGAAGCAGTACCTCAATTATCATATCAATAACGTCGGCGACCCTTTCCAAAGCGGCAATTACACCATTAACAGCAAGTTTATGGAGCGTGCGGTACTGGATTATTACGCCTCACTGTGGAATGCACGCTGTCCACATGATCCCAATGACCCAGAGTCTTACTGGGGTTACGTCCTCTCGATGGGTTGCACGGAAGGTAACTTATACGGTTTGTGGAACGGGCGGGATTATCTAGCTGGCAAGTTCTTACTTAATGACCCTACCGTTGAAGAAGAAGCAAGAATTGCTAGTTTATCAGGTCAGCCACGCTCAGTACCGCCCCGTCTCATCTATCAGCAGGCACCTGTTTTAGAGGAAAATCCCAACGCCCACACTCCAGTTGCATTTTATTCAGAAGACACGCACTACTCAATTATCAAAGCCATGCGCGTGATGGCTATCCAGAATTTCTACGAGATTGGTACTGAAAAATATCCACAGGAAAATCCACTAGCACCCGGTCAGCCCTGGCCAAAAGAAGTGCCATCCCAAGGTGGTAACGATGGGCCTGGCTCGATTGATATTAAAGCGCTGTGCAAGCTCGTCGAGTTTTTTGCTGCTAAGGGATATCCGATTCTCGTATGCTTCAACTACGGCACTACATTCAAAGGCGCTTACGACGATGTAGAAGCAGCAGGCAAAGCTCTGCTTCCTATTTTAAAAAAATATGGTCTTGACGATCGCAAGGTGTATTACGACCCGGAAGACCCGACCAAGTACGATATTCGCAATGGGTACTGGTTCCATGTAG
>DATNQL010001041.1:0-4261 GCA_036704025.1 Stenomitos sp. | reverse complement strand
TAGTTTTTGCCAAATCAAAAAAATGAGTGACATCTTAAACTTGCGCCGTGTCAGTCAGGTGGAGGAGGCTTGTTGAAACGACACACCATCTGTTGAAGTTCAGGAATCGTCAGTCTTAAGTTGTCATCAAGACATGGAAATCCAGCAACGCCCCTCTTAAGGGAGAGGCAATGCGGGACGGGATTTGGTGAGCATGAAGAAGGTGATTTGTGAGTCGAAGCTGAGCTGAATCCAGATTGCAGTACAGCGCTAAAAACTCATGGTTTGAACCAACGCCAGCCCGACATCTACGTTGGAGACGCGCACCCAACGCCCAAAAACATAACCGACGACTGAAAACTGACCATGACTATTCAGCGTTCTGCTTGCCTGATTTTCAATCCAGTTGCCGGTCAAGGTGACCCAGAGCAAGATTTGTGGATAATCCAGTCTTTGTTAGAGCCAGAAATTGAGCTAGATATTCGTTTGACCACCCCTGAAGTGGATGCGGGTCAACTGGCGCGTGAAGCGGTTGAGCGCGGTGTTCATATGATGATTGTTTCTGGCGGTGATGGCACGATTTCAGCGGCGGCGGAAGCGGTGGTCGGAACCCGTATTCCGTTAGGTGTGATTTCGCGGGGTACTGCTAATGCTTTTGCCGCAGCGCTTGGACTACCCAACACCCTGGAAGCTGCCTGTGAGACGATTTTGCAGGGACGACCAAAAGTCGTTGATGCGGCTTTGTGCAACGGTAAGCCGATGGTTTTGCTAGCAGGTATTGGCTTTGAAGCAGAAATGGTAGAGAAGGCGGATCGAGAGACGAAAAACCGCTTTGGTATGTTGGCTTACATTATGGCAGGGGTAAAACAGTTGCGGGAGTTTGAGTCGTTTTCCGCGAGGATCGAGACCCAGGAGAAAGTGATTACAGTGACGGCTGGTGCTGTAACCATCGCCAATGCCGCCCCCCCCACTTCGGTCTTAGCTCAAGGCCCATCGGGTATTATTTGTGATGATGGATTGCTCGATTTAACCGTGGTATCCCCTGCCAACCCAGCCGGTGCGATCGCATCAGCTTACCATCTACTCCAAACCGCCTTTCGTGGCGATGCAGCAGAACGGGATGACATTGGCTATCTGCGAGCCAGACGCATCAAGGTGACGACCGAACCCCCTCAGAAAGTCGTCCTTGATGGAGAAATTATTGGCACAACACCCATTGATGTTGAATGTATTCCTGGTGGCTTAACAATTCTCATGCCTATGACAGAAGAAGTTCCGCCTCCAGAAAAACTAGAGGGACTTCCTGAATTAAGGATTGAGCAGAAGCTTTAGCTCAAATCTCATCTGAAAATTGGGTAGAACGGCTTCTTGAGATTAAAAAAACTACCTATAGATTGAAAACAAGACCTATTAGGGTTAACATTTGCCTGAACTTTTTAAAGACTTTCTCAATAGCCAGCTCATCGAGCAACCAAACGGTGCAATTGCTGGTATGATTGCAGGCTAATGTTGTTATGATTGAAGGCTACTGTGGCTGAAATTAGCCCAAACCCTTCATTGAGCCAGTCACCCCTCAAGGAGAATTGATAGTTGTCACGTCGTTACTTATTTACCTCGGAATCTGTTACTGAAGGTCATCCCGACAAAATCTGCGATCAGATTTCTGATACCATCTTGGATGCCTTACTGACTTTAGATGACCACAGTCGTGTTGCGGCTGAGGTTGTTGTTAATACTGGCTTGGTTCTGATTACTGGTGAAATCACCTCCAAAGCTCACGTTAATTTTGTCGATTTAGCACGCAAAAAAATTGCTGAAATTGGCTACACGGATGCCGATAATGGCTTCTCGGCTAATAGCTGTGCTGTATTAGTGGCTTTGGATGAACAATCCCCGGATATTGCTCAAGGCGTGACAACCGCGCAGGAAAGCCGGGAGGAGCTGAGTGAAGATGAATTAGACGCGATCGGCGCTGGTGATCAAGGCCTGATGTTTGGCTTTGCTTGCAACGAAACGCCTGAAATGATGCCCTTGCCCATCAGCCTCGCTCACAGAATTTCTCGGCGTTTGGCAGAAGTGCGGAAATTGGGGGAATTGTCTTATCTTCGCCCCGATGGAAAAACCCAAGTGAGTGTGATCTACGAAGACGGAAAACCCGTTGGGATTGACACGATTTTGGTTTCTACCCAACATACCGCCACCATCGGCGATATTACTAGTGATGCGGCGGTGCAAGCCAAGATTAGAGAAGACCTATGGTCAATGGTGGTGCAGCCGATTTTCACCGACCTCGCAATTCAGCCGGATAGCCAAACGCGCTTCTTGGTTAACCCAACTGGCAAATTTGTCATTGGTGGTCCTCAGGGTGATTCAGGTTTGACGGGTCGTAAAATCATTGTGGATACCTATGGTGGCTACTCGCGTCATGGGGGCGGTGCCTTCTCTGGCAAAGACCCCACCAAAGTAGACCGCTCGGCGGCTTATGCTTGTCGCTATATGGCGAAAAACATTGTGGCTGCGGGTCTAGCGGAGAAATGTGAAGTTCAGGTGAGTTATGCAATTGGGGTGGCTCGACCTGTCAGTATCATGGTAGAAACTTTTGGGACTGGCAAAATCGCAGAAGAGCGATTATTAGAACTGGCTAAGCAACATTTTGAACTCCGTCCGGCGGGGATTATCCAAGCGTTTAATCTGCGTCGGTTACCCGCAGAGCGTGGTGGTCGGTTCTATCAAAATGTTGCGGCTTACGGTCATTTTGGGCGTAATGATTTGGATCTACCTTGGGAACAAACTGATAAGGCAGACCTGCTCAGAGAAGCTCTCAAGCAGCCGGTTTCAGCCGTGTTGGGATAAAGAATTTTCTGCGGGAAAGTCCCCAACATGCAAACCTGGAAGCGACGGGTTAGGCAACTAAAAAAAGAGACCTATGCTTTACATATAGCCTGTAACAACCCTAGGGTGCCTTGGTACGCCAGAGTTCTTGCAGGCTTTGTTGTCGCTTAGCTTATGCCTTGAGTCCGAGTGACTTGATTCGAGAGCTGAAAGGAATTTCTTGTACCTTCAAATCGCTTTGATGCCTAAATTAGCTTTCAAAGCCTTTTCGTACTCAGAAATACATTTTTGCATGTATCTCCAATGCTCGATATCTCTGGTTTCTTCATATATAGATTTAGCCAACAGATATTTTTCCCAAGCGTTTTTTTGGGCGGTTAAATCTTGATTGGGCCTCACTTCATTGTTGAAATCTGAAGCCGCTTGAGAATCTTGATCAAGCTTGTTCAATTTACGCTGTAGGCGCTTTTGCCTACTTTTGATCCCACCTAATCGACTCCGCTCTGTTAAACTCATGTAGATTCTCCTGATTAATATCTCTCTTATTAGCTATCATTAATCAGGGAATGTGAATATTATGTGAAGCTAAAGCAATATCCTGTAAATATTAAATGAAATTTTAAAAATTACTTCCGATTGTGTTAATAAATCTCAACAAAAATAACGATTCCACTCACTGCCACCAGGAATCATTGAGGTCTCTATATAGCTAACATCTATCAGTGAGAGGCTAGTCTTAAGATAGGTGCAAACGCACAGTCCTCGTAACACAGATGTTTGATTGAATACGTCCTCAAAAATCTCATCGTTGTATTACAAAAATTCTTAAAACAAACCGTATTCTTCAAAAAACTAAGAAGGCTATAATATTGCTTATCCAGATTTCTAGCCTTCTTAATTCCTCGATCAGATCAGCCTTGAGCTTTTATAGATGTCTGAAAAGTCGCTATTTCCACACTAATGAACTTTTAATTCCCATAAATCCCCATAAGAGGGACATTGGAAAAGTTCTCCCCCCTGATTAAGGCCAGAGTTGGAAAGAGTAACAGAGGGTTATCTGAATAGTTTTCAGACATCCTCTTAGCTTTTAATAAAGTGTTCAACTGACCTCAATAGAACTGCGTTAAGGCCATCCAACTCAAAAAAGCAATTATTTAAGATCTGAATAATGGGGCTATGCTACAAGCCTAAATCGGAATTCTGTAAAAAATATCGTTACCCAATTTTCATTAAGCTTTGATGTTTACCTTTGGCTTCAAGGTTTTTTCATACTCAGAGATACACTTTTGCATGTAGAGCCAATGTTCCATGTCTCTGGTTTCCTCATAAATAGCTTTGGCAAACATATATTTTTCCCAAGCATCTTTTTGAGCAGATGAATTATCAGATACAGATGTCTTCTCTGAGGCTGAAGTAGAAGTCGATTGAGGTTTTAGCTCGATCTTTTCCA
>DATNQL010001040.1:0-1985 GCA_036704025.1 Stenomitos sp. | reverse complement strand
AAAATCTTGTAGAGAAATAGAGAGAGACTCGTCACAATAAACAAGACAGTACAGTAGCAATTGACTTTTGGGTATCGAAAACGCCGTTGAATAAAGCTCGCCTTTAATGGTAGGTCGATTTGAATTCTATCTTTGCCTTTGGAGAGCAAGGTCAGAGCCATCGAACCAATAGATCTGGCTCCCAACCGAAGCCCCAGCGAAGCTAACGTCTTTCGATCGAATCCGAAAACAGCAGCCAATCTCAGTCTGGAGAAGCACTTTGGCTTGCAAGCATAGCAAATAAATCTAAAACCCATGACAAACTAGATATAGAAAACCAGTAATTGAACCCAACCATAACCGAGCGAAGAAGAAACTTATGAAAGCGTCTGCAAACCGTATAATTTCATCGCCAGCAGCCCTAATTCTCAAGCTTGTCGGCACAATCTTGATTTTGTCTTTTGTGATTGACACGGTAACCCTGCCTCTGACTATCCCGTCCTTTGACCTGCAAGAGGAAGCTTGGCAAATAAACCTGACAACCCAGCTTGTCGAGCGAGGATTTATCCCTATGCTGGGGATAGCTTTGCTATTTGCTGGCTCTTGGATGGACGATCAACTAGACCCGCAGGGAAGCGGTCAACCCTGGCAATTAGTGAAAGTAGGGGCGCTCGTGCTTTCCGGTATTTTAGGCTTAGCATTCCTGGTCATTACTTTTGTTCACGTAAACAATGTCACTAAGGCTAGCAATGAGGCGATCCAGAGAATTGAGCAGCAGGCAACTCAAGCAGAAAGCCAGCTTAACAGTGAAGGTTTTAGAGCCCAAATCGAACAGCGTCGAGGCCAAATTAAAACCCAAATCAGCGACTTGCTCAAAGACGAACAGAAATTAGGTCAAGCACTCCAAAGCCAGCAAGTCCCGGACGACCTCAAAACAGTATTGCAGCAGTCTAAAGACAATCCGCAAGCAGTAGATCAATACTTAGATCGGCAAGCCAAACAGTTCAGCAATCAAACGCTAACCCAAGTTCGAGAACGCAAGCAACAATTGGAAAAACAAGCCAAGCGGGCAGCTTTGAAGTCTCAAGTGCAAATAGGAGTGAGCAGCGTGTTCCTCTCCATTGGCTACCTGATCATTACCGGAACGGGATTGGGCGATTTGTTGTCTTCTCCCCAAATGGGGTCTCGCAAAACACCTAAGCGTTAGTAAGCTTTGCTTAGGTGATGACGCTATTCCGATCGTCAGGAGAAACGGGAATGTCTATGTATTCAAGAAAAGCCGGATCTTTTTGTAAATCGTAAGTTTTTCATGTTCTCGATTTATATTCTCACCTACAACGAAGAAATCGATATCGCCGCTTGCATCGAATCAGCTATGCTGTCAGACGATGTGATAGTGGTGGACTCCATCAGCAGCGATCGCACTGTGGAAATTGCCAGCTGCTATCCAGTGCGGATAGTGCAGCACGCCTTTGAAAGTCACGGACGCCAGCGGACTTGGATGTTACAATCCGTTCCTGCTAAGCACGAATGGGTCTACATTCTCGAAGCTGATGAGCGTATGACACCAGAGCTATTCCAAGAATGCCTCAAAGCAACCGAAAGTCAGGAGTATATCGGCTACTATGCAGCCGAGCGAGTTATGTTTCTGGGGAGGTGGATTCGGCGCAGTACCCAATACCCCCGATACCAAATGCGCTTATTTCGGAAGGACAAAGTTTGGTTTACCGATTACGGTCACACAGAGCGAGAAGTTTGTGATGGTAAAACAAGCTTTTTGAAAGAAACTTATCCCCACTACACCAATAGCAAAGGATTAGCTCGCTGGATCGAGAAGCACAATCGCTACTCCACTGATGAAGCTAGAGAAACCCTACGCCAATTAGAGAAAGGTAGTGTCAATTGGCGAGATTTGTTTTTTGGCTTCTCGGAAGTGGAAAGACGGCGAGCGCTCAAAGATTTGTCCCTGCGTCTACCCTTCCGACCGTTGCTGCGCTTTTTTTATA
>DATNQL010001039.1:0-7586 GCA_036704025.1 Stenomitos sp. | reverse complement strand
ACAGCAACTCTAATTCTGGCGTTCCTTCGGGGGGCCAAGCCGGTAGGATGGCACGATAAATCAGAAAAGCGGTAAACAAGCCGAGAAAAATCATACTCTCAGCAACCAGGAACACCGCCACCCCAAACATCCGGAAGTCGGGATGTTCTTCGTGTTCCGCACTGGCTCCAGGTACGTTGTGATAATTTAGGGCTGTCTTCGATTCGTCAATGGTTGAACCTTGCATAAACCTCTATTGCAGTGTGAAGTATGAAGTCATGAGACCTCTGGCAACAGCCAAATCAACTTTCATCCTTAGGTTGACGGTCTTCGGGATTGACCGCCACCGTAGGATCGGGATCGGCGCGTAAAGCGGAGTTGGGTCCAGCCGCTAATGCTGGTTCCCGTTCATTGGATAAGGGGACATAGGTCTGATATTCGCGATCGCCCATACCATAGTCATAAGGGCCAGTTGCTAAAACGGGCACTCCTTCAAAGTTTTCAATCGCTGGCGGTGAAGAGGTCATCCACTCTAGGGTCAAACCGTTCCATGGATTGTCGCCCGCTTTTTTACCACGAGCTAAACTCCAAAAGACGTTAATCAGTAAGGGAAGAATCGACGTATCCATGATGATCGCGCCGATAGTGCAAAGCTCGTTAAGCGCTTGAAACTTCGGGTCATAAATGGCAATTCGTCGGTTCATGCCCAATAAGCCTAACTCGTGCATTGGCATGAACGTCAGGTTCAGGCCAATGAAGGTCAGCACAAAGTGAATTTGACCGAGGGTTTCGTTGTACATGCGCCCTGTTACTTTCGGGAACCAGTGGTAGAACCCGGCATAAAGTCCGAGAACACTGCCACCGAACAGGACGTAATGGAGGTGAGCAACGACAAAGTAGGTGTCGTGAACGTGAATATCAAAAGGTACTGACGCCAGCATCACACCTGTAATGCCACCGATCACAAAGACTGAGATGAAGCCCATACCAAACAGCATCGGGCTATTCAAGGTGAGTTTGCCTCCCCAGATTGTTGCCACCCAGCTGAAGACTTTAATCCCCGTCGGGACGGCAATGATCATACTGGCGATCATGAAAAACATCCGCATCCAGCCTGGGGTGCCACTGGTAAACATGTGGTGCGCCCAAACCAGCAGCCCTAGAAAGCTGATGGCGATGCTGGAATAGGCGATCGCCCGATAACCAAAAATCGGCTTCCGAGCGTGTACTGGCAACACTTCCGAGATTATCCCAAAGAAGGGCAAAATCATGATATATACAGCCGGGTGGGAGTAAAACCAGAACATATGCTGGTAAACAACTGGGTCTCCCCCACCAGTCGGGTTAAAAAACGTTGTCCCGGCAATCAAGTCAAAGGCAAGCAGAATCAGAGCCGCTGCCAGCACTGGTGTAGCAAGCAACTGAAGGGCTGTAGTTGCCAGCATCGACCAGCAGAACAAAGGCATCTGATTTAGACTCATTCCCGGCACCCGCATCTTTAAGATGGTGACGGCAAAATTAAGGCCTCCCAAAATTGAGGAGGTTCCTGCAAGCAGGAGGCTCATAATCCAAATTGCCTGACCCGCCTTGCTAGCCACCGTGCTCAAGGGCGGATAGGAAGTCCAACCCGCCTCGGCTGGCCCAACAAAAAAGCTGGTCAGGAGCAACACTCCGGCAACAGCATTCATCCAAAAGGCTACGGCATTCAACTTCGGAAACGCCATATCCTTCGCACCAATCATCAGGGGAATCAGAAAGTTAGCGAAGGCACCCGTTCCGGCCGGGACAACCCACAGGAAAATCATGATCGTCCCGTGCATTGTAAATATTCGGTTGTAGGTTTCAGGGCTGACAAAATCCGAAGCCGGCGTTGCCAGTTCCGTGCGAATGATGGTTGCCAGTACCCCACCGACCAAGAAAAAGAAGAACGCCGTCACGAAGTATTGAATCCCAATGACTTTGTGGTCGGTATTAAAGGTGAAATAATCTTGCCATTTTCTGGCTCCATGTCCTGGGGCATGGGCAGGCTTATTGGCTTGTTCTTGAAGCTCTGCTTGTGTCATGCGGTTGATCTGTTGTCTGTATGTTTTTGGGCGAAAGAGTTGAAGGAGCCAAGCGATGAGAAATCGAAGGTGATTCAACACTAGTCCATCGGTTATCGGTCGGGAGCATCCCAATTATGTAAATAAACCGAAGCTGGGGGAGCTGGGGAAGCTGGGGGAGAGAAGCTTGCTATTTTTGAACGCAGCTTGGTATGAGAGTATTTCTGCAAAAATGGGATGCTCCCTATCGGTCAACCGACAACTCTTTAAAGACAACTCATTACAGCTGATTACTAACGGCTAAATGCTGAGCCATATGCTCAGGGGAGGAATGCAACTGCTCGAGAGTTTTCGACGAAATTCCCATTTCTTGGGTATAGGGAGCCAAAAATTCATGACTCGACTGATCGGCAGGATTGGCAGTAGCCAGGGTTTTCTCTGACATTTCGTTGCTGGCAACGGCTTGCTGCTATTGAAGCCATGTTTGGAATTCTTCCGGTGTCTGGACGAAAAGCTGCGCTCCCATTGCGCCGTGATAGGCACCGCAGAGTTCGGCACAGACGATGGGGTACTGACCCACTTTATTGGGAGTGAAGCGCAGTTGAGTGTTGCGTCCGGGGATCGCATCTTGCTTGAGGCGAAACTCTGGTAGCCAGAAGGCATGTAGAACGTCTTGCGCTGAGATGTTGAGCTGTACTTCTTGTCCGACTGGGATATGTAATTCCCCTGTGGTCACACCACTTTCCGGGTAGGTAAACAGCCAAGCATATTGCAGTCCCATGACATTAACCGTCATCGGAACAATTTCGCCTCGATGTTCTGGAGAAGCACCCAGTCCCAAGGCGATGGAGCCTCGACTGGGATCGAGGGCAATCAAATTTTTGCCAGCATTGGCTGAAGACGTTGACATCCCAGCGGTTTGGGCGACTGGAGCTTGATAGTGGTCATGAGACACCATGGGATCGAGTCCTCCCATCGCGTTATAAATTTCAAAGCTATAGACCGCGATGATCAAGACCGTGACAGCCGGAATCGCTGTCCAAACAATTTCTAGAGGAATATTGCCATGAATCGGTGGTCCATCGCCGTTGTCACCGGGGCGGCGGCGATATCGAATCGCTGCAATGATGAGTGTGCCCTCTACCAGCAGAAACAGACCTGTGGCAATGGTCATCATCATGTTGAAGAGTGCGTCCACCTGGGCCGCTTCGTCTGATGCTGCCACTGGCATGAGACCGTGGTTTTGTCCATACCACAGGCTGATCAGGGTCAAGACGATGCCAGCCAGCAGGGTTGCAATTTGACTTGGAATGTTCACGGTGTGAGCTAGTTTAGGAGTTTATACAAGATTTCGTTCACAACAGGAGTGGCGAGAATCAAAGCCCACAAGCAAAGCAGCGGAAGATGACCCGCCTCAAATCCCTGAACAGGTAATCATGTCAGATGGTTCGGTTCAGACCCCCTTCCCCTGAAAGGGATGAGGCCGTTGAGGTCATACACTGGGGTACCGCTGGTCGCTGCAACGAGTAAAGGACTGGTGTTGCAGCTTATTCCTTATGGGTTAATCTGTTTATGCCCTAAGGTAGGCGTTCCTAGCCTATTACACGGCTAGAATCGCTCATTGCACTCCCTCAAAAGGGATAAGTTCAGTGTTTAAGGGAGGACGTTTCTCTTGATGTTTTCCCCAATTTAGCTTCAGATTGATACTTTGAGCCTTTAAGTTTCTCTGTTGTGGTCATTTACTACGGTAAGCCAGGTTATCAGTAAAAGAGGCTCCAGAGGGGTTTTTCTTAGTGATTTTTTAGCAATTTCTTTGGGATCGTGCCAGTCAGAGCACAGAGTCTTTCCTCAAAATGACGGAGGGAAGACAGTGTGTAAAGTCCAAAATGTGAAGTTTTATACAGAGTCTCTCTGTGTTATGTGAATAAGCTCACAATCTGAAAAATCTCTAAAACTCTATCAGCTCTAGCGATAGGGTCATTAGAGTGGTAAGGGGAGTCTGCCCATCTTCCGACCTCAGATGTTCAGTGGCAGATGAGTCGATACTCTCACAAGGTCAGCTTCTCCTGCTAGACCTGTAGAAGTAACGGCAGGCTTCTGCCAAAAAAGTTAAGTTAAATTAGGTTGCAATTGGTGCTATGGCTGAATCAGTCCTTTATCGGTCGGATACCACTCAAGAGCCATCTCAACCGAAAGACCGTATCCGTCGCTTTGTCTGGAAAATTGCGGTCGCGACGCTACTGTTGATGGCGGTGGGTAGTGCCACACGGGTGATGAATGCGGGTCTCGCTTGTCCGGATTGGCCTCAATGCTTCGGGCAGTGGTTGCCGCTCCAACAGATGAACCTCCAAGTCTTTTTGGAATGGTTTCACCGACTGGATGCAGCTTTGATTGGTTTGAGTGCGATCGCGCTTTCAGGGCTATCCTGGTGGGATCGACGCTCATTGCCGAACTGGCTGCCTTGGGCTTCTACATTTGCTCTAGGTCTAATTATTTTCCAAGGAGTTCTGGGTGGCTTAACGGTGACACAACTGCTGCGGTTTGATATCGTGACTGCCCATTTGGCCTGTGCGCTATTATTTTTCAACACTATGCTAGTGATTGGTTGTGCGCTCATGCCCTATCAAGGCACTGGTGCGGTTGGCAAGTTGCCTTGGGTCAGCTTAACGGCAGCGATTCTGATTTATGTGCAGAGTCTCTTAGGCGGATTAGTAGGCTCCCAGTGGGCCTTACATCAATGCTTTGCCGGATATCAACTGTGCGTGGTGATGAATAGCCATATCGCGGGTGTGGTACCCGCCACCTTGGCAACCTTCGCGGTTGTGTTTCTGGCATGGCGAACCCCTGCACTCCATCCCACGCTGCGGAGATTGGCGCATTTGGCAGGAGTCATGGTGATTTTACAGATCATCCTCGGTATTGCCACGTTTTGGTTACACTTGCAAGTTGAACTGTTGACCGTTTCACATCAAGCCGTGGGGGCAGCTTTACTGGGAATACTAGTTGCGTTTACAGTCTTAGCGTTGCGTGACCGTGCGGCGGCTAATGAAATGAGTCCCATGAACCCAGATGCCGCCACTGCTAGCTAAACCGATTCGGGTCTGACCGCGTTACTGCCACACTTCAGACTTCTGTGGAAAACAGCGCGTGTATTGTTTGAAAAAAAGGAAATTGGTGAAGTAATGGTTGGGACTAGTGTCTCCCGTCAACATGAAAACTTCCTACAAGTTATTCAAAGCTACTATCAACTAACCAAGCCTCGGATTATCCCACTGCTACTGATTACTACAGCGGCGGGGATGTGGATGGCATCGGATGGACGAGTAGACCCCTTTTTGCTCCTAGTCACCCTTGTGGGTGGAACCCTAGCGGCAGCTTCCGCCCAAGTCCTCAATTGCATTTATGATCGCGATATCGACTACGATATGGAGCGCACACGTCATCGCCCGATTCCGTCGGGCAAGGTACAGCCCCGTGATGCCCTGTTGTTTGCGATCGCGTTAGGCTTGCTCTCCTTCAGCCTACTTACGGTATTCGCCAATCTGCTGTCTGCCCTTTTAGCCATGTCCGGTATTGTCTTTTACATGGCTATTTATACTCACTTACTCAAACGCCATACTCCCCAAAATATTGTGATTGGTGGTGCAGCCGGAGCGATCCCAGCACTAGTAGGTTGGGCTGCCGTGACGGGTGAATTGAGTTGGGTAGCTTGGTTGCTGTTTGCCATTGTCTTCCTGTGGACGCCCCCCCACTTCTGGGCATTGGCGTTGATGATTCGCGATGACTATGCCAAAGTTGGGATTCCCATGCTGCCGGTTGTGGCGGGTGAAGAGTCCACAACTCGTCAGATATGGGTTTACACCCTGTTAGTCGTCCCAGCTTCCCTGTTGTTGATTTATCCCTTGGGAGCCTTGGGTGTGGTGTATGGTGCGATCGCGGTATGGTTGGGAGTCATTTTTCTCCAAAAAGCATGGCAACTCTTACAGGAACCCACGGATAAGCAATTAGCCCGTTCCATGTTTAAATATTCCATTCTGTACATGATGCTTTTATGTACAGGAATGGTGGTTGATAGTTTGCCCATCATGCAACAACTCACAACCGGTTTAACGGAAAATATCCAAACTCTAATCAGCGCGATCTTGATTGGTGGTTAACGGATAGATTCTGTTTGGGTCTTACCACTCAAGGGAGCCTCGTGCTCCCTTCTTTTATTCCTTATTTTATTTTTAAGACCTGTAGCGCTTTTCGGGATTCAATCAATGGTTCAACTAATATCATGTCCGGTTAAACACCCATCGTTAGGATTGACGCGGGGACGCGGGGACGCGGAGAGTTTTTATGATGGGTAATTAGACGGACATGATATAACACATTAGCGGTGCAATTTTTGTACTATAGCTGTCGCCATAAAGATTAGGAGAGATTGAACGGCTAAAACGACCACGTCCCAGTAAAAAACCTTCTGCCTCCTGCCTTTTGCTATAGAGCTAATTCTGCTTCCTCAACGTCAGCAATAGGGCTATGGGATACTTCAGGACTCGGCTCTCAGCAAGATTGGTGATTCTATTTTAGAACTCGCATTTTTTGAATTTAAGTCAATTTCAATCTCAATTGAGGCCAGTTTTTGTTTTAACCAGTCAGAAAACAAATCGGAGAGAATTTTATTCCGCAGCATCTCGTTTAATTGAGGTTGAATCAGTTCTTCAACCAAAATCAGGTGTACTCCTTTAGACGTTACAATGGGTTTGAGAATTTCGGGCGGAGTCGCCGCAAAAACAGCCGCAGAAATCTCTGGCTTTAAATCTTTGCGCTGTAGGATTCCTCGATATCCTCCAGAGCGACGTAACTCTTTATCCTGAATATATTGGTGAGTAATTTCATAAAAATTTATCTCACCTTCTGTGAGTGCATAAAACAGTTCCATCGCCAAATCTTCATCATCCAGGGCGACTTCATACAAGACAACTCGAACGTAATCTAGTTGATGTTCAAGAAAAAAGGGTTCCACTTTATCGGTGAAGAGGGCTTGGGCTAACTTCGATGAAATCAGGCTGATATAAGCAACTTCTTCAAATTCGTCCACGGATAAGCAGTGTTTCTTCAACCAAGCTAAGGTTTCGTCAGCTCGTTGAAGATTGTTGATAACGCGAAGCTGGTCTGCTGCTTTTTGCAGCTCTTCAATATCAACTTTAATGCCTAACTCTTCTGCTGTAGATGTAATAATTTTGCGAGCAATAATTCCTTCGGTAATGGAAGGTATTTGACAGGATAGCTTGATTTGATGAATAATTTCTTCTGGTTGAAGAGTAATAATTTTTGTCATGATAGAACTCCGATTGCAAAAATTTAAATTTAGCCTTGGAAATGGAAAAAATAACAGTAAACAGTCGCTTTACATTTCCAATCCGCCTTTTTGCAGCTTCTTAAATGGATCGAGGATGAAGTCGATGACACGGCGCTGTCGAACTACCACTTCTGCCGTCGCTGATTGACCGGCACTCAAGGGTATACGTTTGTTTTTGGCTTGAATATAAGTCTGATCGAGGGCGATTTCCAATTCAA
>DATNQL010001038.1:0-6776 GCA_036704025.1 Stenomitos sp. | reverse complement strand
AAATTAAAGCGCGATTCAGCGACAGCCGCCTCTAGTTGGTCAATTTCTGGTCTTTTGGTCTTTTGTTGCTGCTCTAAACGTCGTTGGGCTTCCTGTAGGTTGGCTTGGGCGTTACGTTCTTCGGTTAAGGCTTCATCCCGCCTGTCGAGAGACACCGCGCCTTGTGAGGCTAAATTGCGATAGCGATCGGCTCTCAATTTAGCCAGGGCTAACCGTGATTGGGCAGCTTCGATTTGGGATCTGACTTGCTCAATTTCTTGAGGATTGCCACCACGCGCTGCCTCTAAACGAGATTGAGCCTGCAAGAGGCGGGCTTTGGCTTGGTTAATTTCTTCTGGACGACTCCCTGCCTGTGCCTCAGCTAAAGTGGCTTGGGCTTTACTGAGATTGGCTTGAGATTGAGCTAATCGCGCCTGCAAATCGGCATTTTCCATCAGTGCGATTTGTTGCCCAGCTTGGACGCGATCGCCCTGTTCCACAAACAACTTAGCCAAACGACCTGAGGTTTTGGGGCTAAGGTTAACATTTTGAATTGGTACCACAGTGCCACTGATGTCGGTAATCCGCAACGTCAGATTTTCGGCTTGCACGGGTACGGTGAGTTTGTTGAGGTCAATTTTAGGTTTCCTTGCCTCAATAGCAACGTAAGTTGCACCACCCATGCCTAAAATGACAACAGTTACTAGCCCGATTAGCCAAGGAGGAGGTTGTTTGACTTTACCGATTAGTGGAAGTTCCATGTAATGATGTTTTCCCATCCGGCTGTAAAAATAACCAGGTTGTTAGAAGGTTGGGCGTCTCATCGGCTTGGCTCTACTCGCTAGAGTCTCCTTGAATCAGAAAGACTGTACTCCCTTCTGAGTTAGACGTTCACCCTGCCCGACTTGCCACTCAACTTTACCTTTCTTTATACTATCGGTCTGGATCGAATCCTTGGACTACTCAGATTACTCCCTGGCGGTACGGAATTCCGAAGCCACAAGGTCTAATCGAGCTAGCTCTTAAACCTTCACAATACTTTACCTTTGGGCTGAGGGGTTGTTCAGCAACGAAAAAAAGTTATTATGATAAGTTTGAGTGTGTTTTATAACCCTAGCTTGTCGGCTTCAAGTGGGTTGGCGCTTCCTCCAATTGGCTCATCCCATCGGGTGAAGTAGCCTGAGTGAGTCAGACTCTACCGGAATGAAAGACACAAGAATTCACCTACACAAGCGTATGGTGGCAAGCGAGTCGCTGGTGCTGGACTCATCTGCCGCAACCCTTGTGACGGGTTTTCTGTGGGTGTCTCCTTAATCAAACTCTGGACATCACCCTATTTCTGTCTCTGTATCCACTCAAAGTCACTTGGGTAATTCACCGCGTCAATTTTTAATTTTTCTCCCACTTCCCTTCTCCAAATGGGGTCCGATCAAATTTTTGGTTAAGATTTCAGCAACAATGCTATCGATTATGCGCTAATTTAGCTCTTAGATTCCTTCCTTGTTGTCTTTAGAGGCTGCACCGTGCCCAAGCATATTCCATTTATTTCTATTTTTGTTCTTCTGGGTTTTTTGAGTGCACAAGCACCAGTTGCTGGACAGGCACTCGTGCCCTACACCCTTCAACTGGATTCAAAGCAACTAGAGCAGCAGGGCTTGAACCTCGCTCAGGATGCCGTTCAGTTGGTACGTTTCCAGCAATATGAACTGGCGTTGCCCAGAGCCGAGTTGGCAACTCAACTGGCTCCCAAAGCGTTTCAACCCTGGTTTATTTTGGGGAGTTTGTATGTTCAGACAAAAGAGTTAGATCAGGGGATTACGGCTTTAGAACGGGCTAAATCTCTAGATCCGAAAGAAGCAGGAATTTACTTTACTTTGGGTTCTGCGCGTTTTCAAAAAGCTGAATATTCCAAAGCGGTTGCTGAGTTGGAAGCTGGGTTGAAACTTAAACCCAATGTTCCAGAAGCCCTGTTTGACTTAGGGAATGCTTACTATATGCTCAAAGCTTATCCTAAGGCGATCGCTCAGTATGAAAAAGCCGTTGCTCAAGAGAAGAAATTCTGGCCTGCTATCAACAATATGGGTTTAGTGAAGTACGAACAGGGTGATGTTCGGGGCGCTTTGGAAAAATGGCAAGCGGCGATCGCCATTGACGATGAAGCCGCAGAACCTCAACTAGCCGCTGCGGTGGCGATGTATGCTCAGGGAGAGCAGGAAAAGGCGATCGCCCTGGGAGAAGCGGCTCTTCGCATCGATAGTCGCTATGCTGACTTAGATTTCCTCAAGGAGAATCTTTGGGGTGAGCGTCTGCTCACTGAAACACAGAAGTTTCTGGCAAACCCCAAAATACAAGCCAGTATTGCTCAAAGCCAAGTGTCGCCTGCACAAATGGAAAGTGCCCCTCGGTAGAATCACCCTTGATCCATTCGCTCAAGGAGCTTTCTTGATGAATCTGCTCAGAACCCCTAGCTCTCGCTCAGAGGCTCTGGATGAAGTGTAGACCTTGTCCTCAATGAAGGGGTAGCATCCCCAGTCATGGCTGGACTCATGAGGAACACATCTTGCCGAAATGCCCATTAAATAGTACATATGTACTTAGCTGCTGTCCCGCTCAGCCGCAACTTCAGTGAAAATCGAGAGGAGGAAGACAACTCGAACCGATTAAAGTAAGCGTAAGGAGACAGGGGTATTAAGTCTCTTTGGGGAGCAGAGCCATGATCTGATCCACAAACTGTTGATGGTCAACAACCGGCTTGGAGATGTAGCCATCAGCGCCACTCTGCTTGAGGAAGTTTTCGCGATCGCCCTCCATAGCGTGAGCCGTAACCAAAATAATCGGTAGATTGGACGTTTGAGCATCAGCTTTAAGCATCTGGGTAATCTTAATCCCGTCTACAGCCTTTCCCCGGTAAACACTATGGGAGAGGGAAACATCCATCAAGATAATGTCAGCGGCTCCACTTTGTGCAATTTGCATCACCTCTTCCACATCTTCGGTATGCTTTACATCTAAGCCGCCCCGCTTGCTGAGAATCTTAGAAAAAACACGAGCATTAATGGGATCGTCTTCTACAATCAGAACGGTTTTCATGGGCGTTGCCTTGCTGAAATTCGTCGTTTTCAAATGTGCGATTTGATAATAAGTCTGACAGGGACTTTGTCATGTTGCCATCCTGGCAGGCACTCCGTCATCACTTAGTGGTCAGAAATTAGGGAACTTTAACTCATGGCAAAACAGCTCAATTTACTTGCGACCGGTCAGGTCATCCCCACAGCGTTACATGCGGAGATGCAACGGTCTTATCTTGAATATGCCATGAGTGTGATTGTGGGACGGGCACTCCCCGACGTTCGTGACGGTCTCAAGCCCGTTCATCGACGGATTTTATATGCGATGCACGAATTAGGTTTAACACCAGATCGACCGTATCGCAAGTGCGCCCGTGTGGTGGGAGACGTTTTAGGCAAATATCACCCTCACGGGGATCAAGCCGTGTACGATGCGCTGGTGCGTCTCGTACAAGATTTTTCTTCACGCTATCCACTGTTAGCGGGTCATGGCAACTTTGGTTCGGTGGACAATGACCCACCGGCCGCCATGCGTTATACCGAGACACGGCTGTCTTCGCTGGGGAATGAAGCCCTCCTCTCCGAGATTGGTGAGGCAACCGTTGATTTTATCCCCAACTTCGATAGCTCTCAGCAAGAACCAGTGGTGCTACCGGCTCAGTTGCCGATCTTACTGCTCAATGGTTGCTCTGGCATCGCCGTGGGCATGGCAACCAATATCCCTCCGCACAACTTAGGTGAGGTGGTCGATGGTTTAATTGCCTTAATTGACCACCCCAATTTATCTGACGAAAAATTATGGGAATTGATTCCAGGGCCGGATTTTCCCACTGGCGGAGAAATTGTCGAAATTGGGGGTATTCGCGAGGCTTACAGTATCGGTCGGGGTAGCATTCCCGTGCGGGGGATCGCTCAACTCGAGGAAATTGCCGCCGGACGAGGACGGCGTCAGCAACGACGAACCGCGATTGTCGTGACTGAACTCCCTTATCAAGTGAATAAGGCCGGTTGGATTGAGAAAGTGGCTGAACTGGTCAACCAAGGGCGCATGGAAGGCATTGCGGACTTGCGGGATGAAAGCGATCGCTCTGGGATGCGTGTAGTGATTGAACTCAAACGAGACACCAATGCTCACCACGTCCTCAAGCAGTTGTACCAGCAAACCGCCCTGCAAACGACCTTTGGGGCAATTATGCTGGCTTTAGTGGATAGACAGCCGCGTCAGCTCAATTTACGGCAGTTATTAGAAGAATTCTTACACTTTAGAGAGCAGACACTAACCCGGCAATATACCTATGAGCTGGAACAACACGAAAGTCGCCTGCACCTGGTTGATGGGTTAATTATTTGTCTGGAAGCCCTAGACAGCGTCATTGATATCCTCAGAAGCGCTCCAGATGGCACAACGGCAAAGACTTCTCTACAAAATCAGTTAAACATCAGTGAGGCTCAAGCCGATGCGATCTTATCCATGCCGATGCGACGCTTGACGGGTTTGGAGCGGCAAAAATTACAAACCGAATTTGCCGAACTCACGGCCCGAATTGAGCAGTTGCGGCGATTACTGGGCGATCGCAACGAGTTACTCAAAACCTTGAAGAAAGATTTGCGATCGCTCAAACGGAAGTACGCCGATCCCCGCCGGACTAAAATTATCACCCAAGACGTGAAAGCCAAGGAGCAAGACGTTAGCCGTCAGCTATCACCCACCCAGAGTAAAAAGTCAGCCGTTAAGAATCAAACTTCACCCGACAAGAGTTCCACTTCAGAGTCCGGAAATCAGGAGAAAGGAAACCGGAGGAAGCAGAAAAACTCCAACCCACCCACTCTTCCCCTGCCTGAACTGGTTGTTGAGGAAGAAGAAACCGTGTTGGAATTTACCCATCACGGGTGTGTACTGCGGCAGCGTCCTACAACTACTTCAAAATCAACCCAGTCCATGAAAAAAGGGAATGATTTTGTGGTAGAGACTCTAACCACCATCACGCAGGCAGAATTAGTGGTGATTACAAGTGGTGGTAAAGCCTATCCCATCAAAGTACGGGATATTCCACCCGCCGCTGGACTCCAGGCGGGAACTCCTCTAATGAAATTGTTGCCTGAGGCGGTGCAATCTGAAACAGCCGTTGCTCACTATATCCTGGCGGATCAGCCGGGTACCCTCTCCTTGATTTTGCTCACTCAACAGGGACGCATTAAGCGCCTACCCGCTTCTGAGTTGACAAACCTCACGGCACGGGGGACAACACCGATTAAGCTTAAGGATGACGATCAACTGCAATACGTCGCTTTGGCTCGACCGGGTGAGCAACTCGCCTTGGCAACGAGCAATGGACGGATTTTGCGTTTCGAGGTGAATGATGCTCAGTTACCCTTGATGGGGCGCACGGCTCAAGGCAATCAAGCCTTGCGGTTGCAACGTCGAGAGCGGTTGGTGGGTTGCGTGACGCTTTCTGCGAAAGAAAACCTGTTACTGGTTTCTGAGCAAGGCTACGGAAAGCGCGTACCCGTGGGTCTATTCCGGTTGGTCAATCGGGGCGAACTAGGGACTCAGGCTCTACAATTTAAGACGGCGACCGATAGTTTAGTGGCGATGAGCAAAGCCTCATCTGAGTCTGAAATTATGCTGGTGACGAGTGCTGAGCGGACGGTGTCTTTAAAGATGGAGTCCGTGAAAATATGGGGTAAAGATGGCACAGGCGATCGCATTGCTAAACTCAAGGCGGAAGAAAAAATTCTTTCGGTCAGTGTTGTAGCCCCATAACTATAATCATGGTCGTTTGCTCATCATCAGCCAACGTCAAGCCAGCTACTGCAAGTGTCGGTAAGCCAATCTGGAGGACTGGATGAACCCCACCCCTGAAACCGATTTTCCCAATTGTCTCTTACCTCAGGCTGTGGCTATGGTGGAAAAGGCGACGGGGGGCACCAGCGAACCCAGAGTGATTGAGGCGTTAATCGCTGCCTTTGTCTTACTAGAAGAGAGTTCCCAGACGGACTCTCCCATCGTTGCCCTGGAACAGGATGTCCGTACAGACACGGGAACGTATCATTTGTTTATCCGACGCCTCAGTTCGAGTGTTCCGGCGGGGAAGTTCCAGATTTTGATTACCCGTGAACTGGCATCCGGCTTAATTGACCGGAGTTGAAAAGAGATAGGGTGAGGGGAGATAAAGTTTCTGCCTAGTAGTCAAGCCGACGAAAAGCTGATTGAAATAGTAAAGATTAAATTGGGTCGGGTGTGTTAACGTTCGCGAAGCGTTCCCGTTTGCGTAGCTAGCGTGTAGGGTAGTGTAACGCA
Organism: Stenomitos sp.; assembly: GCA_036704025.1. Taxonomy (GTDB): domain Bacteria; phylum Cyanobacteriota; class Cyanobacteriia; order Cyanobacteriales; family Coleofasciculaceae; genus Allocoleopsis. The sequence goes on along the minus strand of DATNQL010001038.1, from coordinate 428 downwards.
AGACGTTCTAGCGCTGATTGGAGTAATATTTTCCCGTAGCTGCATAATATTCTGAAAAAATTCAGATGTATAAAGTGTGATGGGATGGATTAAACGAAACGTGATTCCACCACAATTGCTGTTGGTATCGCGGCTTGGAATAGTCCATCAAAGTTTAACTTTATTGATCGTTTAAATTTGGTACTTTAGGCACAAGTTTGAGCAAAAATATTTGCTACAGCCAATTTTCCATTGGCGCTCTACGATTAACTCTCAACTTAAAATTAGCTCACTATGACCCGCACGACTCGTCGTCATTTCTTGCAATTCACGGGTTCAGCACTAGCCGCGATTGGGTTGAATCAGCTATCTTTTCTCAATTCAGCCCAACGCTATGCTCAAGCACTGGCTCAAGATACACCTCGCAAACTAGCGTTAATCGTTGGCAT
>DATNQL010001037.1:0-2906 GCA_036704025.1 Stenomitos sp. | reverse complement strand
GTTTCGGGTCACCCGAAAGGGTTGCTGGATTGGCCGAGCCGACAGAAAACCTTTAGTTCAGATCGAAATTAATCAAGTTTGTTAACATGAGATTCCTGTCATGTTAAAAAAAGCGTTTTCTTTAACATGAGCCGAGTCAATCGGGTGCCGATTTCTCGCAACGCTTCTGGATAAGTGACCGCAACGTTGAGCAGGGTTGTTGCCGCGCCGGTTGGGCTTCAGAGACCCGGATTCAGTCGTATTCAAATGAATTATTGTGACCTGTCACCCCGCTGGTAAGGCTGCTTATAGGCCGGCGCGTACATCAGGACTGTCAGCCTAAATGTCTGAGTTATTGGCGAAAGCAGACTTCGAAACTTCGGTGGTAGTAGATGATGGCGTTGACCTTCGGAACGAAGTTTCAGGCTGACTATCTAGTGGCGAATAACCAAGGTTTATTTTTCATCCTGTTCATGCGATGCTTTGTAAGTATCTGAAATAGTAAAGTTAAAGAAATCTTTTGCGATATGCGGATAAATGGATATCGCCGTTATTGTTCGATAAATCAAGTTAAGCCTCGAAACCATGCCCATAGACAAGCCGAGCCCGAGACTGCCAATAGATTCCTGTGAAGCGCTATTTGGCAAGCTCAAGTGGGACTATGAGCAACTGACAAAGGACTGGAATCCCTATTGCATGTTCAATTTCGTGCTGACGGCTTATCACCTTTATCAGGACTGGATCAAGCGCGCTGGAAATAATGATCAAAAGTCTAGAATGGCGGCGCTCCCTGCGCAAGGACGTTTACTATTTGAAGTCTGGCGTGATGTGACCAACGCCACCAAACATTGGGAGTTGAGTGAACGCAGCCAAAAGCAGCAAGTAGTCAACTCGGTATCAGAGCCACAGATAGGTGATTGGTATGCATACTTCATTACTGGGCCGGTTATATATATTCAGGTCGGCGATGCACGGCCCAGCTTGACGCAACTCGCAGATGTCACCCTATGGTGTTTTAAGTGGCTGATCGAAGGCGAAGAGTCATTTACATTTACCGACCTCTGTCGTCAGCTAGAGTTGGCGTTTCGCCCCGTTCCACAGAAATAACCATGAACACGAAACAGAAGTCCCTTATCATCGCACGCCGCCTAACTGATCGTTCAATAGTGACGTCAATGTTCCACATTGCCGCCCCTTAACTCAAAGTTAGGCTGCTAAACAAAGCTATGAATTACCGCAAAGCAGTTCGCGAAGCCCTTCGATTCTTCCCCTCAGAGTTGATAGTTGTCGAAGGCGTGCACTCCCCTGACGGAATCGCCAGGTCGTCGAATCTTGCTGCAGCTTGGGAGCAAACAGAAGTGCAAACCAAGAACTGGTCTGTTTGGCATCAGCTAGCTGTATGGGCGGTTGGTTGCGCACTACAGCGGTTGATTCGAGAGGAGGGCGCAAAGGGCTTCCAATTTGTGCTCAAAGAAATGCTCGACTACAAATACGCTGAATATAAATTCGCTGAGAGCCTGTTAACGCCAAACTCCTGGTTCCCGCGGCATATCAAGCGCGCATATCGCCGTGATCGTTTCTTTCGTGGCCTGCCACGCTTCGCGGAAGGCCGGGCGAAAAATGAACAGTAGTGCTTTGGTCCGCAGCCTAACAGGGCGGTCATGGGGACTCCAACAGCTTTCAGCTGTTGGTACCCCCCCGCGCTAACGCGCTACGGTGCCCCTTACCTCGGTGTTATGCCGTCTGAATCGAGACCAGATTCATGCAATTGAAAGATCATGCGGATATTCCGTTCACGCGGGAATCCGTGCTAAAGATGCTTACCTGGGGTGCCAACCCAGAAACGTCGCCGTATTCGCACAAACAGATCGCAGAATGGTGTGACAGGTTTTGGTGCCAATATCTTGAAGTAGACGCGGAACCAGAAATTGAATTTTTGCTTCCGGTGCTGACGGATGTAGAAACTCAATGGGATCTATATCTTGTCAACACATACTCTTTAGAAGAGCTTCGGACGAATGACTTTAAAAATGAGCAAATGCCAAAGGAGTGGTTCAATGACTGGCTACGGCAATTGGCATAACTGGTCGGCCAACACGGACCCGCAAGTACAGGAGGCGGCTTCGCCGCAGGTGTTGCGGTCCGGTTGCCTTCAACGTTATGTGTAAAAGGAATGAGCAAGCAACAATGGCCGAAATGAGAAAAAGCGAAGAAGAAGAGTACCTTGAGAATTACAGGCAGGAACTCGAGCGCGAAAATCAAATGATGCTGTCTAAGTACGAAACAATCATTGAAGAGTTTGTGCAGTACTGTCAATCCATTGATGTCTTTATTGATACCGAATCCATCTCCTTCACACCAACAATAGGCGTCGTTTGCGAACACCCCAATATCCTGTCTGAATTGATGCCGTCTTTACAAAAAAATAAAGAGGGGCTTTACTCTTGGAGCGAACTGTCTACAAAATTCAGGATCAACAAGTTCAATTCTGGCTATTTTTACTCTCAGAGTTTTATGGCAATGGCAAGCCCTGTATTTCGCAGGGGTATGCATAGCGTGAATAACTGGGCTCCAAGATTTGTCGAGAAATTTTGGAGTCTAAATATGGAAGGTATAGATGCTTATTTAAGTCTTGATCAAAACCGAGTTCGGATTAATGTGGATAATTCATGCTGCATGGAGAAAGATACTTGGTTTGGCTCACCTTTTAACGAGGATATTTCAGAAATTGCAGATGGTGTAAGCCACCTACGCCCACCTTCTGATTTAGATGCTCACCACTTAGATTTCTTTTTCAATGACGCTTATGCATTGGATATCTGCTGGAGCACAAAAGGGGACATTAAGTCATTCCAAGCTCTCGAATTTAAAGGCCCAAAGAACATCATTCAGATGAACGGCGGAACGTTTCATCCAGTTCGATACGT
>DATNQL010001036.1:0-4499 GCA_036704025.1 Stenomitos sp. | reverse complement strand
CCCTTTGCCAATTACTACAGCCGTGCTAGCTGGCGTTACCAAAAACCTTGTATCGGCTGTGAACAACTATGAACGTATTGTTCAGGCTGCGTATCCGACGCTTAAAGAGCAATATCCTTGGGTAGAGAAGCGCTATCGCTGGAGTGCGGCGTCAGAAGTGGCTAAACAACGCTTAGACTTTATGGCTCGTGCTTCAAACTTGCAAAAGCGCCAACCCATGCCTGCTGTTTTGTTCGTACATGGTTCACAGGATGAGATATTTCCTGTTAGCGAAGTCAAGGAATTGTATGCGGCTCTTGCACCGTATTATGAGCAAGTTGATCAGTTACAGCGTCTTTCTATACGTACTTTTGAGCATCTGAACCATAACATCGATTTGGAAGCCGCTCAGAATTCTCCGTCTATGCAACAGGATATCGCTGAACTTCAACGGATTGTCTCAGCGTGGTTTAGTCAACATTTAATTTCCTGAAATATTGGCGTTTTAGAAGGTACTGTTTTAAAAACTTTCAAGCTGTTCATATGCTGAAGCTTTATCATCTCCCGCTGTCTGCTAACTCGCGCCGTGTATGGATTACGCTTTTAGAAAAAGGTCTTTCTTTTGAAGAGGTTGTCCTTCAGTTAGATGGTGATCAATATCAACCAGAGTTTCTTAACCTTAATCCCTTTCACCATATTCCTGTTTTAGTGGATGATGGCTTCAGAGTCATAGAATCTTTGGCTATTCTAGACTACCTGGAAGCGAAGTACCCCATACCGTCTCTAATGCCTACTGATCCCAAAGCGATCGCAAAAGTTCGTATGGTGGAACTCATCACGATTAATGAACTCTTGCCTCCCACAATTCGGTTGACAAGTCAGGCTTTGGGTGTAGGGGAAAATGAACCCCAAAAGTTGGAGAAGGCTCATCAACAAGTTCTCTCGGTACTGACTTTCTTTGAAAGCTTACTCAGTGATTCTGCCTATTTTGGTAGCGACTTGCTAACTCTAGGTGATATTGCCGCTGGAACAGTCGTGCCTCAGCTTCCAATCATGGGTGTATCACTGGATGACTATCCAAAAATTAAGGCTTGGTCTGATCGTTTAGTGGCGCGTGATTCTTGGCAAAAAACTCAGCCGAGTCCGGAAGCGATCGCAACGTCTCTACCTCAGATTAAAGCACTTATGAAAGCTTATCTGATGTAGATGGAAATTGAAACACAGAGCAACACAGATATTATAGTTTTCCCATGAGTTGAACCCAGTCGTCGGTAAGGGCAAGGCATTCCTTGCCCTTACTCTGTGGTTGATGCGACTCAAAACGACGAACAATCCTGAGTCTTGTGATCGGGGGAAAAAGAATAAGTTTTATGGGGAGGTGAGCTTTAAAAAAGTTAATTGTTGATTCCGGATCTTAAAAACAATTGTTAAAACTCATTTTTGCCAAAAAAGTCTTAAGATTAACGATTAACCAGACTTGACTGCAAATGATTACCCTCGCCAGGAAAGGATTGATATCAGCCATTGCGGAAAACGATTGTTTCCTCGTGTTGTACTTTTTAATCTATCCGGTTTTTCTAAGATTCACTTGAATAAGATCTGAATCAGATTAGTTGAGCTTAATTGATAAAGATTAGTTAAGCCTTATTCGTTTTTGATAAGGGACATTTGCCATAAAAATATAATCTCTTTACAGGATAATCCAGGAATTCCGATGGCAGCACTTATTTCCATTGTCATAACTGTCTATAACCGAGAACGTTACCTGAGGGCAGCAATTGAGAGTATTCTTTCACAAACTCTAGGAGATTTTGAGCTATTGGTGTGGGATGATGGCTCTAGCGATCGCTCCCTCAAAATTGCCCAGGAATATGCCTGTAAAGACAGTCGTGTCCGGGTGGTAGCAGCAGAACATCAAGGGCATACTCGCGCTTTAAAACAGGCAATCGTTCAATCCCAGGGTAAATATATTGGCTGGGTAGACAGCGATGACATTCTGGCTGCTACTGCCTTAGAGAAAACAGCCCAACGACTTGAGCGCAACCCCGAAGTGGGTATGGTTTACACCAGTTACCTGGATATCGACGAATACGACAGAATCGTCAGCTACGGATATCGCTGTATCGTTCCCTACTCAAAAGAGGGATTATTACACCAATTCATGACATTCCATTTTCGGCTAATACGTCGGAGTGTCTATGAACAAGTTGGTGGATTGAACGATTTATTGGAACATGCCCAAGATTACGACTTGTGCCTGCGTCTTTCTGAGAAGACGGAAATTAGGCATGTTAACCAGCCCCTTTATTATTACCGCACTCACCCAACCAGTATCTCTCACCAGAAACGATACGAGCAAATACGCGACGCACGACTAGCCGTAGAGTTAGCTTACCAACGTCGGGGAAGTAAAAAATGGGGAGCCGATTCTCAAAGAAGTAGAGACACAGAGACAGCCGTTAGTCCAACGACAAAAGATACAAGTTTAAGCAATGCTTCAATTCATGCTCTACGTTGGACATTTGACGTTCTTGCCTCATCTCTTTTACCTTTTTCTCTTGCTCTTTTACCTTCTTTTGTCGCAGCCCAACCTGTCACCGATAACAGCACAGGTACCAATATCACCCAAGATGGCAATCGCTATGATATCACTGGTGGACAGCGTTCTCAGGATGGTACAAATCTGTTCCATAGTTTTAGTCAATTTGGATTGAATCAAAATCAAATTGCTAATTTTCTATCTGACCCATCAATCGCGAATATTCTAGGGCGTGTCACGGGTGGAAACCCTTCGATTATTAATGGCTTAATTCAAGTCAGTGGCGGCAATTCCAACTTGTTCTTAATGAACCCGGCAGGAATTGTGTTTGGTTCAAATGCGAGTTTGAATGTTCCGGCTTCTTTCACCGCAACGACTGCCAATGCTATTGGATTTAATGGGAGTTGGTTTGAGGCATTTAGTGACAATAACTATAGCAATTTAGCGGGGAATCCCAGCGGTTTTCGCTTTGATGCGGCTCAACCCGGAGTGATTATTAATGCGGGGAATTTAGCCGTTAATTCAGGGCAGAATTTGTCCCTAATTGGGGGAACAGTTGTGAGTACGGGAACTGTGCAAGCCCCCACAGGGAATCTTACTGTAGCGTCTGTACCCGGAACGAGTCTGGTACGGGTGAACCAAGCGGGACAACTCCTCAGCTTGGAGCTTACACCGCCTAATAATGGACAGGGTAATTCCTTACCAATCACACCACAAATGTTACCCCAATTGCTCACGGGTAGTGCATCCAATCTGGCTACAGGTATGACTGTTAATACCTCCGGACAGGCACAACTTGCGAATTCTGGAACCGAGATAAAAACAGGTGATGTTGTTGTCAATCAACTGAGTGGTGGAACCGCAACTCTATCAGCCCAGCGCAATCTTACCCTGATTGAGAGCCAGTTAGCGACGACTGGAAATATGAACTTACTGGCAAAAGATACGGTGGTGGTGCGCGATAGTGTGGCAAAGTCGTTTTCAGCTCAAGCGGGAGGAAACCTTTATATTCGAGGTGAGAAAGGAATTGATGTTCTAGCGTTAAATCACTTGTATCAAACGCCATTTGTGAGCGGGGGGAATCTGACATTAGTCAGTGATGGAAAGATTTCTTTGGATGCCCATTTTGCGAATAAGGGTAGTTTTTCTATTCTGAATTCGAGTGGAAATGGTGGCGATTTCAGTAGCCTTTATGACCCAATTATCAGTTCCGTTGGGGATGTTGTTATCGGCAGTTATACGGGGCCATCTCTCAAAATTGAAACCCTTGGCAGTATCACCGTAAATGGCACTATCACGATCACGAATGCGGATTTTGTGATGGCTGGGATTTGTGGTGGAGGTGGGCCTCTTGGCTCTATTAAGCCAGGAATTCTAGTTGCTAGTCGAACAAACATACCCATCTCTCGATTGCTGCCGAGAAGTCAGGTTCATTCAAAGTCCGGTTACTTGCTGGCGCAAACGGTTAATTGCTCACCGGATGCTATTCTTTTAGGAGATCAGCCGGCTTTAATTTTAAGAGCAGGTTTGACGGCTTTGGAAGAGCCGGCTATTGGTTACCCGGCTGGCGTTTTTGGTACTCCCCCAGTTACATTTTCGGGAACAACATTTGATACCACAGGAACAACGACTAAGCCTGGAAATGTTACTGTTACCGGCGATATCACCGTTGGCGCTGGTGATTTATATGGTGGTCCAGTAGGTGGCCCTGCAATAATTAGCGCGACAGGCAACATTCAAACGGGCAACATTAACACGTTTGCCACTGACCCTAGTTTCGTTAATGATGTGTTTGCGGTGAGAGGAGGTGATGTCAACTTACAAGCAGGCGGCAATATAATAACTGGTGCGATTAATAGCTCTGCCATTCCTCCCCCACAAGCCTCTTTGCCTCCGACAACTATTGGTGGTAAAGTCACCTTGCAAGCGGGAGGTGATATTACCTTCGACAGCATTAATACTCAAGGGATTAATAACGCCA
>DATNQL010001035.1:0-4300 GCA_036704025.1 Stenomitos sp. | reverse complement strand
TGGCGTTCAAGAATATGTATTTGGTGGATTCGATCCGCCTCTCACTCATGCAGAATGCTATTGGTTAATGGAGGAAATCAAAAATTGGTTGGGACTTGAATAAAACAGCAAAATTCGTGAGATTCACATACCACTGAATATCAGCAATTAGGGAGGCTTGGACGATGCCACAAGCAGGACAGGTATTACAGGCTAGTTTGGCGGAATGCAATCTCATTCAGCGCTACCAACTTAAGGAAAAATTAGGACAGGATGCCAGTCGTCAAACTTGGCTAGCCATCGATTTGGCTTCACACACCCAAGAACAGGTTGTAGTGAAACTGTTAGCTATCAATCCGCAGATTCATCTACATGAATGCCAGTTATTCGAGCGCGAGGCTCAAATTCTGCAAAAACTAGACCACCCTCGAATTCCTAAGTATCGAAATTACTTCCTACTCGACCACCAACCTGGTTCAAGATTTTCCTGGTTTGGTTTGGTACAAAGTTATATTCCAGGTACTTCTCTTCAACAATTACTGAATGAAGGTCAGCATTTTTCTGAAGCAGAAGTGGAAAAGATTGCTGTTGAGATTTTGAATATTTTGGTCTATCTGCACGAACAAAATCCACCAATTATCCATCGAGATATCAAACCTAGCAACCTAATTTGCGGTGAAGATGGACGGGTTTACTTGGTTGATTTCGGAGCCGTACAAGACCAAGCTGTACTAGAAGGTGCAACCTTTACCGTAGTAGGAACCTATGGTTATGTACCCATGGAACAATTCGGTGGTCGAGCCGTTCCTGCATCTGATTTGTATGCTTTAGGCGCAACCTTAATTCATCTCTTAACCGGTGTTGCTCCTGCTGACTTACCTCAACAGGATGCACGTATTCAATTTGCTGATCGAGTTAGCCTTGATCGGGGTTTTATTAATTGGATTAGTAAACTGACAGAACCGAGTTTGTCGGAACGCCTTAGCACCGCTCAGCAAGCTCTAGAGGCTCTTAAAAATAAACATAAGCTCAGTCCTGCCATTACCAGCCATAAGCCTACGGGTAGCCAGATTCAACTGAAGAAGTCTGCCAGTAAGCTAGAGATTAGAATTCCCAGACGTGGGAAAAAAGCGTTTAGATCGTTTTACCTACTTGGGTTCATCGTTCCTTTCTTATTTCATCTGCCGAACTACCTCAACATGTTCTTGAACTGGAATTCTTATACACTCACTCCGTGGGTAGCTACTGTTGTGAGCAGTTTCCTAGGAATAGTGGTGATGAGTGCAGTAATTTTACCTGCTTTTGCACAAACTTATTTATATTTTGATCGCAACCATTTTGAAATCAGACGAAAATTATTTGGTTTTCCCTATTGGTGGCGACGCGAGAAAACGTCAAGGATTCTCAAAATTGGTGAAGAAGAAATCAAGAGAACCGCTGCACCCAAGGGTGTTAGTATCGAGACGGAGCGCCAAAAATATACGACTAACCCTCTAGCTACAGTAGAACGCCTCTGGCTGATTCAAGAGATTCAAGATTGGCTAGGAATGAGATAATTTTCAGTTGGCAATCGATATTACTGTTCACAGCCTTTGGAAAACCTCATTCCAAACCTCTTCAGAGCTTCATATTATTTCCATCGGCATCCGCATTATTCAAAAACTCCGCGTCCCTTTGCGTCTCCCTCTGCGCTCTCTGCGTTAAAAAAAAGGATCCCAATGCCAGCGAATTCGAGATAACTTCTCAAAAATCTTGAAAAAACCTGTAATCCGAGTCCGCAGAACACATTGTTCAGTAGCATCAAAGCTGAAGCCAGAAATTTACTGATTTGGGTGTATTGCATTTACCCAAAGTTGCAGTATTCTTGAAGCCTTTGCCCAACAGAGAAGTCAGATGAGTTATCTTGAAACAACTGCCGAATTTTACAGTGAAGTTGCCCAAACGCCCCAAGTCGGGTTATGTTGCGTCCAAAGCAGTCCCCTGCAACTGCCAGGACTGAAAATTCCCCATCTCATGCAGCAAATGAACTACGGCTGCGGCACAACAGTTCATCCGGCTGAACTCACCAATGAGCCAACCGTACTCTATGTTGGTGTCGGCGGTGGATTGGAAGCCTTGCAATTTGCCTATTTTTCCCGCCGTCCTGGTAGCGTCATTGCCGTTGAACCGGTCAGCGCTATGCGGGACGCAGCTACCCGGAACCTAAAACTTGCGGCTCAAGACAATCCTTGGTTTGACCCCAGTTTCGTCGAAATTCGCGATGGAGATGCCTTCGCCCTGCCTGTGCCAGATACCGCTGTGGATGTTGTGGCACAAAATTGTTTATTTAATATCTTTGAGCCGGATGATTTAACTAAAGCACTCAAAGAAGCCCACCGAGTCTTAAAACCGGGCGGACGTCTGCAAATGAGCGACCCTATTGCCACTCGTCCTATCCCAGTACATTTGCAACAAGATGAACGATTAAGGGCGATGTGTCTGTCTGGTGCTCTCACTTACGAGCAGTATACTCAACGGATTATTGATGCTGGATTTGGTCAGGTGGAAATTCGCGCCCGTCGTCCTTACCGACTCTTAGAGAGTCACACCTACCATCTGGATGAGGATTTGCTATTGGAAAGTCTAGATTGTGTTGCTTTCAAAGTCCCAATTCCTGAAGATGGTGCCTGCATTTTTACAGGGAAAACGGCAATTTACAAGGGTAGCCAAGAATTTTTTGATGATTCAGCAGGACACATTCTCCAGCGAGGTGTACCTGCTGTTGTCTGCGATAAGACAGCCGCTAAGCTAGGGAAGTCGCTACCAGAAGATGTGATCATTACAGATTCAACGTGGCACTACGTTGGTGGTGGTTGCTGCTAATTCGGCAAAAGAGAGTATAACCGTGTTTTTTTGGCGATTGATATGAAATTATATTGATATCAATCGCGGTTCAATTCATGCAGGTAGCCATGAACCCAAAAAGCGAGTTACCTCAGTCGTTTTGCGTCCGCAAGCTGAAAGTTTTGGCAGACACCACTCGTTTTGCCGTTTTGGAAATCCTGATGGAAGGGCCAAAGCATGTTGGGGAACTGAATGCTGTTCTAAATGTGGAACAAAGCCTGCTATCGCACCATCTCAAAATTCTGCGGCAAGAGGGGTTTGTCGAGGCAACGCGAGATGGCAAGGCCGTGCTTTACAGTCTAGCTCCCGCCGTCTATCGGACAAATGCTGGTAGGGCAATTGATCTGGGTTGTTGCCTGCTTTCCTTTGACTGATTAGTGATGAGTTTAGTCCCTTTCCCAGTGACTAAACCCTCCATTTTTCAAGATATGGGAACGTAAGTCTACTCAAAAGGTATGAGATAGGAGTTAAAACAGGAGGTTTTATCTGACGACAACATCCCCCGGAGTCTGATGGAAAGGGTGCACTTAATGTTAAAAAGGTTGAAATGTCAATACCCCTAATTGCTATATTTTTAGCTACTATATTTCTAGCCTATTCCAATGGAGCAAATGACAACTTCAAAGGAGTAGCAACATTATTTGGAAGTCAAACGACTAACTATAAAGTCGCCATTAGATGGGCGACAATTACAACGTTTTCTGGGTCAATTTGCTCAATATTTCTAGCAGGAGGGCTGATTAAAAACTTCTCTGGCAAAGGGTTGGTTCCAGATGCGATCGCCAATGCTACAGATTTCCATCTGGCGCTAGCCATTGCGGCTGGTTTAACTGTTATGCTAGCCACACTCACAGGATTTCCGATCTCCACCACTCATGGCTTAACGGGTGCCCTGATTGGTGCTGGGTTCGTTGCGATTGGCAACCCAGTCAACTTTTCCAGACTTGTCCATTCTTTTTTTATACCATTGTTACTCAGTCCGATCATTGCCATCTTTCTGGGAGCCTTCGCTTATTCTCTATTCCGCTACCTGCGAGTTCGTTTAGGAATTCAGAAAGAATGGTGTATATGCGTTGGTGAGACTCAGAAAATGATTCCAATTCCCCTACCGGATAGCACCAATGTCTTACAGTGCATCACAACGAGCGATGTTGCGATAGACACACTCGAGCAATGTACACAGAGGTACAGAGGAAAGTTTTGGAAAATCAACACTCAGCAATTTGTTGATACTTGTCATTTTATCAGTGCTGGAATCGTCAGTTTTGCCAGAGGCTTGAACGATACACCCAAAATTGTTGCACTTCTTTTGATTATTCAGGCTATTTCTATTCAGTGGGGAGTATTAGCAGTAGCGATTGGCATGGCAATTGGGGGACTTATGAATGCCAAAAAAGTGGCGAAAACGATGAGTCAAAAAATTACCCGCATGAATCCA
>DATNQL010001034.1:0-7607 GCA_036704025.1 Stenomitos sp. | reverse complement strand
AATAAAAACACAAAGCCTTAATTTTTTCGGCTTGTCAATTCTCATTTAATCAAATTTTTTTGACTCAGATAACTACTGAGCGATTCCGTTTGGGATTCTGGAGTTTAGACATCGCACTCCGTGCGATAGTCTAAACTCCAGGCGATCGGTTGGTGCGACAAAGTGCTTGGGGCCAGATTGTCAGGCGGTGGGTGTTTGAGTGAACGGCTGAGTGTGGTGGCGGATTGAATGGGGGTGTGAAATGCTATTTGTGGTTGGGCTGGCTTTTCTGAATCGGGTGCAAGTTGGAAAGGAAAATGTTTACCTAGTATCTGGCAATGTAGGTATAGGTATGTTAGATTGTAGGTATGGATTAGGTGGGGATAGTTGGCTGCCATGAAGAGATGGCTCGAAGAATTGTTGGAGGAATATTTACCTGGGATTCGGGATTTGAAAGATAACTGTAGCGATCGAGCGAAGGCGCAGCAGTGGACTAATTGGATGAAGCAACGTTGGTGCGATCGCGGTTTGGTGGAGTTGCGCCAGCAGAAGGAACCGATGAATTTGACTCGCTCGGCGATTAAGGAAATTGACCCGAATCATGTGGCCTTGGAGTCGATGAATTTTACGAAGGAGGAGTGGTTTGAGGTTAACCTGAATAGCGATCGGGCGGTGGCCGAGCGCAATGAATCCTGCCAATTGCTCGATCGCCCTTTTGATGTGGTGGCACGGGCTACTGAGTTGTTGGATAGCCGTAATTGGTACGATATTGCGGCTGGTTTGGCTGTGCTGACTGGTCGCCGCAGTAGTGAGATTTTAAAAACTGCTGTGTTTGAAGGTAAGAGTGCTTTTTCGGTGCTGTTTACGGGGGCGCTTAAGCGTCGGGGGGAACGCTCGGTTCTTTGTTTTGAGATTCCTACTCTGGCTGAGGCTTCTTTGGTGATGGCGGCTTTGGAACGGGTGAGGGAGCGGGTTGATACGACTGGACTGGATCATCGGGCTGTGAATGCTCGTTTTGGTGATGCGGTTGCTCGTTCGTGCGATCGCCATTTTCGCGATTTGGTTCCTCTGCGCGATGGTAAGGATAATCTCTATACTCATTTGTTCCGTTGTGTTTTTGCTCGGATCGCTACTTTCTATTACGCTCCTCCTACTGTTAGCGATATTGAGTTTATGGCGGCGGCTATGGGCCATTTTCAAATTTTGGATGAGACTAACCCGGTTTTACGTCGCTCTCTGGTTAGTGTCAGGCATTATCACGATTACAAGATTGGTGATGGTAAAGGAAATATCGATGGTAGGCAGGGTATTCGTCTGGGCTTACCGGGGGTAGAGGTATTAGAAATGTTCCGACAGAACTACCAATCAAATTTTGTTGGCGTGGAAGCTACTCTTGGGAGCGATCGATTTATTGCCACTGATGGGGATACCGATTTATCTTTTGATGCCTATACAGAAAATTTTGTTGACACTGATACTGAGAATTCCGTTGACACTAAAATAAAAAATTCTTTTGAGGCTGATATAGGAAATTCTGTTGGCACTGAAACACAATGCTCTTTTGACATTAAAACAGACGATTCTTTTGTTGAGACAGAACTAAAAATGGAAACACTTCCGAACCCTGTTGAGGAGAAAACTACATCTGTGAATGGTTCTACTACTTCTGCGGCTAAACGCCGGAAATCATCTCGCAGAACTATTTCTCGTCGTTCTCTTCATGTTTTTACTGATGATATGAAACGGCTTGATGGTTTCTCGAAGCAATTGGGTGTTCGCTATCAACCGGAGACTTTAACTAAGGTTTTCGATTTAGCTGCTTGGGCGATTGCTTATTCGGAGCGACTGGGTGTGGAACCAAAGCCTGAAGTGCTGAATGATTTGTTGGTTAATGGGAAGGTTGGTGAAAGCGTACCTGTTGTAAGTGAAGAGTCTCAGGGAAGCTTACCTGAAAAGGAGGTTTTAGTAGGTTCTGGTGAGGAAAAGTCTAGGTTGTCTGAACCTGTTGGGGAAGGGAAGAGTGAAACCGATGGGGTGGCTGAAAACGGTTCTGGGGAAATATCAGTTGAACCGCTAACAGTGAGGAAACCAACCGCAGAATCTGCTTCCCGGCTGGTTACTTCTGTTGAGACGATGAATCAACGGGATGCGTTGAGTGAGTTATCTTTGGCGGTGGCGTCTTTAACTCAGCGCTTGCTTCAACAGCAGGATGAAATCGATCGCCTTAAGCACGTTGGTGTGGGGGTACAAGTTGCTGAGGGAGGGAAATCGATCGCTTCCTCACCTGCTAGTCAAACTAGGAAGCCGAGAAGTTCTAAGGTTTCTAAAGATGTTGGAGGAGGATCGGATCGGGTTGGGAGCGAGAAGGATGAGGAGATGAAGGATTTTTCTTTGGAAGAAAGGGCTTCTGTTAAGCGATCTACTGGTGCTGCTGAGGCGAAGGTGAATCAAGCTATTGATGATATTATGGCTTATAATTCGGCATATTCGCGTTCTTTGGCTGATAAGTGGGCTATTTCTCAGTCTGTGCTTAAGAAGCTTACTAAGGCTTATCAGGGTGTGATTCAGCGTGTTGTTTTGCAACGTAAAGCCCAAATCGATCGCCATCATACTGAACAGGGTTTGGCTGAGTCTCACAATCATGCTAAAGGTCGTCGTGGTGATGATATCCGAAAGGATTTGGGTTGGGATTAAGTCTTGATACCAATTAGACATCTCCAGAAATTGGATATACCAAATAGTTTTGACCACACCCGTAAAGTATGTAGGGCTTGCTGAATAAAAACACTCTTTTTTGGCTTTATTGATTACCAAAAGTTATCTGTGGAAACATAAAACCCATTTCAAATTATCTATTTGACAACTTGATTCCATCTTTCATTCTGGCTTTTGCGATCACAGACTTATTCAGCAAGCCCTATGTACAGCAATAATATCCCACTGGAAGACTGACCTGATTGCCGCATCCTCCAGGTAGGGGCCTGGAGCGGAGAGATGAGTACCTCCAATGTCCAGATCGACACCTGATACTCTTTGACAGAAGAAATCGGGATAATTTGCGACACAACAAAAAAGTTGTGTTATTTTAGGAGAAAGAGAAACAACACAACAAAAAAGTTGTGAAATGATACCACCGCTTAACTCTGACGGAAACCTGCCACCAGGAGTGCATTGCGCTACCTGGCAAGAATTCGCCGCTCGCTTTGGAACAACACCGCATCGACAGCGACTTCTCAAAGGACTGAAGTCCGCCTTAGATTCACTGTCAAAAGCAGGCTGCCAGGTCGTTTATATCGATGGCAGTTTTGTAACCGAAAAGGAGAATCCTAATGACTATGACGGCTACTGGGATGCCACAGGTGTTGATCCAAACCTTCTCGATCCCATTCTGCTCAACTTTGACAACAAGCGTGCGGCTCAAAAAGCCAAGTATCTAGGAGAGTTTTTTCTGGCACAAGATCAAGCAGACAGTGTAGGAAGAACGTTTCTAGAGTTTTTCCAAACTGATAGAAACGGGAATCTCAAAGGCATTGTTGCTATAGATTTGGGAAGGTCGCAGCTATGATTAAGAATGAACGACAGTACCGCGTGACGCAAACTCAAGCAAAAAAGTTTGAGCAAGCATTAGCACAGTTTGACAAAAATTTAGACAAAAGAGAGGAAGTCCATCCGTTGCTGTGGAAGGCCCAAAGAGATGCCTTACAGAGTCAACTTAGCGATCTGCGTGAGGAGCTTGAGGAGTACGAGGCACTAAAAGCTGGTAAGCGTACAGTATTAGAACTTGAATCATTAGAGGAACTACCACTAGCTCTTATCAAAGCCCGTATTGCTGCTGGCTTAAGTCAGAAAGAACTTGCCGAAAGACTTGGACTTAAAGAGCAGCAGATCCAGCGCTACGAAGATACCGAATACGCCTCTGCAAGCTTTGCGCGATTAGTAGAGGTAAGTCAGGCTCTTGGAATCAACATAAGAGAAGATGTCTTCTTACCCAATGCCCAAGTTTCATTAACTACTTTGTTTGCTCGCCTACGGCAAGTAGGAATTGAGCGCGAATTCATTATTAAAAGACTTCTTCCCCAATCTGCTGGAGGAAATCTACAAATAGATAATGTAGCTGAAGACCAAGCTGGTAGCCTAGCTCTGCGAGCAGCAGCACTTTTGAATCGAGTATTCGGCTTAACACCTACTGCCATCTTTAGCTCCAGTCCACTACAGCTAAATACAGCAGCAATGGGAACAGTTCGCTTCAAAATGAATAAGCGAACTGATGAGCGTCGCTTGAGCGCATACACTCTCTACGCACACTATTTGGCACTTCTTGTACTTGATGCCACATCAGACCTACCAAAGAAACAAATTCCTACAAATCCGAATGAAGTTCGAGAAGCAATTCTGTCCACTTACGGCTCTCTAACCTTTAAAAATGCACTGCACTATGTCTGGAGTTTAGGAGTGCCAGTCCTGCCCCTGAATGATTCTGGTGCATTTCACGGCGCTTTTTGGCGTGTAGGAGGTCGTAACGTCATAGTTCTCAAGCAACAAACAAAGTCGGCAGCACGTTGGCTCTCCGATCTTCTTCACGAACTTTGGCACGCAGCTCAAGAACCAGAACTCGATGAGCGCACAGTAATTGAAGATAGTGAGACAGCAGAGGAGCGACGGGAGTCCCCAGAGGAGAAAACAGCAACTCGATTTGCGGGACATATCGTACTCGCAGGTCGTGCCGAAGAGTTAGTCAAGTTGTGTGAGGAGGAGGCCGGAGAAAGTATCGAGCGGTTGAAAAAGGTCGTTCCCCTAGTCGCAGCTAGAGAAAATGTGTCAGTGGCGGCACTCGCCAACTACATAGCTTTTCGTTTGTCATTGCAGGGCGAAAACTGGTGGGGAACAGCAACTAACCTGCAAGCACAGGATACAGACTATACAGATCCTTGGCAGACTGCGCGAGATCTTCTCTTGGAACGAGTGAACTTTGGGCGACTCAATGAAGTCGATCGAAATCTTTTGTTGCGCTCTCTTTCCGAGAGTTGACTATTAAGGAAATTTGATGAGTTATGAAATCTGAAATCTATGTCAACAGATTGGAATGCAGAAGAGGAGCTCAAGCCTCTCAAGCTTAAATGCACCAGTACAGATTGTAAGAATGACTTACATTGCTTCTTGCAAAAGCAAAACCGAAAAATGAAAACGGCTAACCAATTTGGTAATTGCCGTGAGTGCGGGGCAAAATTGGTTGACTGGGAAAGAGTTCACAAACGTGATATTAATGATGTTCAACATACTTTTGAAGCCCTAAAGCATGAAAAAATTAGACACCATTTTTGGCACATAGAAATTGACGAAAATGCTGTAGCTCATGCTCTGAAAAAGGGTCGGATTGAACTGCGTAAAGCTGCTACCCACAGAATTAGAAAGTATGTTGGCGAAGTGCATGAGATGCCAGACGGCAAAAAGCGTCCATATCGAGATGGTCAACAAACTCCATATTCTGGTAATAGTATCTTCTATGCCCAACACGCTACAGCTTGTTGCTGCCGTAAGTGTATTGAATATTGGCATAACATTCCTCAAGAGCAAGATTTAACTGAGGATGAAATTGCGTACTTAACTGACTTGGTTATGTTGTACATCGAAGAGAAGTTGCCCAATTTGACAGGCCAAGCACAGAAGGTTCCACGGAAACGCCGTCAATCCCAAAAAAGTTCTTCTACAGAGGAGCAGGGGAGGTAAGAGTTTCAATGGCAATTAACACAGAAGCATTGTCTGCCCGCTATCGCTCCCTGTCAGTAGATCTAAGTGCCAAGCGTCTCCTAATCACCAACTTCCTTAACACGGAGCAGGAGAAGGATCTCACTGAACCTCCTAACTGTGCTGGTGTTGGACGTATCCGACACTTCCGGCGCACTCTTGGCAGTCCCGATTGGCCACTCAACCCCTTACCTATCGACCCAGCTTGCAAGGTGCTTAACTTGCCATCAATGGATATGATTCGGGCGCAGGTTTTCCAATACGCTGCCTGCAACTGGCGTTGTTGGTATTGCTATGTCCCCTTTGAACTGCTATCCGCAAACCTCCATTACTCGGACTGGTTGAGTCCTGCTACTCTGATCGATCGCTACCTCGCTCAACCTGACCCACCTCCCATCATCGACCTAACAGGCGGACAACCAGATCTCGTACCCGAATGGGTGCCTTGGATGATGGCTGAACTCAAAAATCGCGGACTTGAGCGCCAGGTTTACCTTTGGTCTGACGACAACCTCAGTAACGATTACTTCTGGCAATTTCTCAAAGATGCAGACATTGAACTGATAGCTACATACCCCAACTACGGTCGCGTTTGCTGCTTCAAGGGCTTCAACCCTGAGTCGTTTGCGTTTAACACCCGTGCGGAGCCTGCTCTGTTTGACCAGCAATTTGAACTGATGAGACGGCTATTGACACTGGGCATCGATTTATATGCCTACGCCACATTTACTTCCCCATCGGGGAGCAGCATAGGAGAAGATATGCGTCGCTTTGTTGACCGCCTTCAAATGCTCGATCGAAACTTGCCCCTGCGAACAGTTCCGCTCCAAATTCAGAAATTCACCCCAGTCAAGGAACGTCTGAACCATACCACCTTTGAAGCATTGCAAAATCAACAAATTGCAATTGAAGCTTGGCTTGCCGAGTTAGAAACCCGATATTCCAGTGAAGAAAGAGCTTGCAACATCGCCGATATACCGCTTTGTGGAGGCAGATAAAAATGACAATCAATCAAACTGAAACGCAGATGTTTGAAGATGCTGTTGACGGCTGGGTGCTTGAGGCGATCGCTTGTGGAGTACAGACATTTGACCAATTAATAGCATCACTGCCTGGAGTCTACCCATCGGTTGCCCTCAACTCCCTGCAACGCCTTACCTTCACCCAGAGAATTTCTACCGAACTTCTGGCACAGATACTCAAACCTGCTAAACAAAAGCTAGAACCACCAACTTACTCATACCATCAGATTTCCTTACCCGTTCCCCATCCTTTGGACTACGATTGGCGATTTAGTGATGCAGCAGTCAAACACTTATTAAATCGATGCGCGAAACTAACTAGGTATAGTGATACAATTGTACTACTCGGAACCCCTAGTTTGCTGCGGATAGGAATTGAACAATCCTATCCACGCCAATTGGTATTGCTTGAGGCAAGTTGTACTACAACGGACAGCTTTGCTTCTTCAGTACCAAAAACCCAGGTAATCCGGTGCAATGCGATCGAAGATCCGCTACCTAATCTCACAGCAGCAGCGGTTGTCCTAGATCCGCCCTGGTATCCAGAGCATATTCAATCGTTTCTTTGGACAGCTTGCCAACTGTGCAAAATTGGCGGACACATTTTAATCAGTATGCCACCTATTGGCACTCGTCCTGGTATGAAGCGGGAATGGGCGAATACGTTGGATTGGACGCAACAGATTGGTTTGACTCTCGTCAAGCTGGAGGCAGCAGCTTTCCCGCATTTCTCACAAACTGATTTGAGAAGCTGATTTAGGAATGAAAAATTGAACTTATTGAAAAACAAGAGATATGGCCACAGTTGCCAGAGAAAAATTTAATCTAAAATCACCAAACCGTTACTAAATCGTCAGTAAA
>DATNQL010001033.1:0-6793 GCA_036704025.1 Stenomitos sp. | reverse complement strand
GAATTTTCTCTGATTACCATGAATTAGCCCTGCCTTATCAAGGGGGGAATAAGAAAAGCCTCTATAGCAAGTTTTGAGTGAATTAGTATCACTGCACACCATGAGTGTTAAGGTCGATCGCATACAAGGATTTGCCTGCTGTGATGAACAAGCGATCGCGATTCAACCCTCCGAAAGTGGCATTGCTGCAAGTCTCTGGTACCGCGATTTTTCCCAAACGGACACCATCAGGTGCAAAAACTTGTATGCTGTCTTTGGAACTCGTAAAAATGTAACCATGTTCGTCTACGCACATCCCGTCGGGTATGGGTGGATCGATGACGGCAAATAAACGTCCATTCGTTGTCCGCCGACCGTCCACCACCTCGTATACGCGGATATGATGGGCTGCTCCAGGCATATTGTAGGAAGCACTATCTGACACATACAACAGGCTTTCGTCTGGACTAAAGGCAAGTCCGTTGGGGCGAATCATGTCCGTCACCACTGGGTCAAGTTCACCCGTTGCTGGGTCGAAGCGGAACACATAACTTCCGGGTAGTTCCTGTTCGCCGCCGTACCCTTGTCCGGGTTCATTAATGCCGTAAGGTGGGTCAGTAAACCAAATTGTGTTATCACGTTTTACCACTAGGTCATTCGGACTGTTGAGGCGTTTGCCCTGGTAACGGTCAACTAAAACTTTCCACTCACCGTTGTGTTCGCGTCGCTCGATCGCGCGTTTCCCCATCGAACAGGCGACAATACGTCCTTCTAAGTCGCGATCGTTACCATTCTGATAGTCGGACGGTTCCCGCAGAACACTTACGCCATCATTAGGACTCCACCGCATCAGGCGGTTGCCGTGATCGTCGCTCCAAATCACGCTGTTATCTTCTTTGATGTAAACGGGTCCCTCGCTATGTTTGGTACCATTGGCAACTTTTTGCACAGAAGAGTATGGACGCACGAGTGTACGCATCCGAGGGTCATAGATTTCGATGGCTTCAGGCATAAAAATCTCCTGTCATTTAACTTGACAATTAACCATGAATTCAGCTTTGAGTTTGGGCTAATTGTCGTTTCTTCACCTCAATTACGCCTCAAACTGCACCTATCGATTAGGAGAACAGGAACTATTTGGAGTTATGGCATTGCCAAATAAATAACCAAATTGCCGTCTAACAGAAGCCGCACAACTGACAATATCGTTACCCAAAAATCTAGTACTTTAATTAAAGCTTTGCAAAAATGAAATGAAGATGAAATAAGTGTCTATCCTTAGATATAAATGAACAGTAGGCCATTAGATAGACGTAATTAATGAATTTGAAGCTTTAGTCTGGGCAGAGGAATCTATCACAAGAGTTATTGGACAAGGTCAAGTTATCAACTAACTCAAACTCTTATTATTGAGGAGATTGAAAATTGCCGTCTAGTCTAGTAGAAACAGAAGCTGAAACACGGTTATTTCGTTCCTGAAATTGATTTATTTCTTAATCATGAAGACTCGTTTATGAAAAAGAGCGAGTAACTGCTGCAAGAGCAAAAAGCTGCTTGAAATTTGAATTTGGATAAAAGCTAACAGAACATTTCCAACGCTAAAGTCTAAGCAGCTACCTATTTCCCTTAGGCGAAAATGAATGGAGAACTCTGACTATGGCACCAGTCCAACTTAATAGTTATTACCCGGATTATAAGAAATCTGTATTTTCAGAATATGACATCACCAATTTTGATGTCATTGACGTTTGCTTCAGCCGCATACATCTGAACTTGTAACCGTAAGGAAAGAAATGTATGACGACTACTCCGACAAAAACTAACCTTTACAATGTTGACGAAGTTCGCCAACAAGCTCGCCAATTTGTTGCTGATCCAACCAGCCCACGGATGTTTGAAGAAATTCTAGAAGATGAGGAAGAACACGAAGAGCGATCTAGCCGATCTTTTGGCAGTTGTAGACTCCAGAAATAAACCAGCTTACTAAACAACGTTCAAACATCAAAATGGTAACTGCGGAAAATCATTACGATGTCATCATTATTGGTACGGGAGCGGGGGGAGGTACACTGGCTCACCGCCTCGCCCCTATAGGTAAAAGGATTCTGGTGCTAGAGAGAGGCGACTTTTTACCTAGGGAGAAAGCCAACTGGAGTGCGAGGGAAGTCTATCAGAAGCATCGCTACCACACGGATGAACACTGGTACGACAAAGATGGCAAGGCGTTTCAACCTCAGACGGGCTACTGGGTTGGCGGCAATACCAAACTCTACGGTGCAGCCCTGATTCGATTGCGGGAGCGAGATTTTACCAAGGTAATCCACAAGGGAGGAATTTCTCCAGAATGGCCGCTCAAGTACTCAGACTTTGAGCCGTACTATAACCAGGCAGAAAAGCTCTATGACGTTCACGGAGAGCGAGGCGGCGATCCAACGGAACCTCCCTACAGTGAGCCGTATCCCTATCCTCCAGTTAGCCACGAGCCAGATATGCAGGCGATCGCAGATAATATTCGAGAACTGGGCTATTACCCCTTCCATTTGCCTTTGGGATTAAAGCTCAACGAACGCGATAGCGAAGCGCTGCTGCGAAGCGCAGATCGCACAAAAAGTCCCTGCATTCGCTGCGATACGTTTGACGGGTATCCCTGTCTCGTTGGCGCTAAAGCCGATGCTGAAGTTAATGCTATTCGTCCCACCCGCGAAGCCTATTCTAATTTCACACTCCTGACGAATGCCAAAGTCTTGCGGTTGCATACCAGCGAGTCGGGGCGAGAGATTACAGGCGTAGAAACCGACATTGCCGGGGAACGGCATTGGTTTACAGGCGATATTGTGGTGGTTTCCTGTGGAGCCATCAACTCGGCTGTCTTGCTATTACGCTCTGCTAACGATAAGCATCCTCATGGATTGGCAAACAGTTCCGACCAAGTGGGACGGAATTTTATGAAGCATGTGGAAACCGCTATAGTTTCCCTGCATCTAGAAGTCAATCACGCTGTCTTTCAAAAAACGATCGCCGTCAACGACTTTTACTGGGGAGAGCCAGATTTTCCGTATCCAATGGGCATGGTGCAGAATACAGGCAATGTACTGGCGGATATGATGCCAGCAGAAGCCCCGCCCCTCATGGCTCCGGTTGTCAAGCTGCTTCCTCACCAGGAACTACATTTGCTTGCCGAGCGATCGGTTGGCTGGTGGTTGCAGACAGAAGACTTACCCGTCCCGGATAATCGAATTCGCGTCGTGGGTGACAAGATTCACGTTGATTATACGCCGAACAATCAGGAAGCATCCGATCGCTTAATCCATCGTTGGACTTCTGTCCTGAAGTCGATTGGCCGTGCAGCCCAACACGTCCTACCATTTAGTATCTATCCCCGCAGCCACCTGCCCGAACAAGCCGTAGCCCATCAATGCGGTACTTGTCGATTTGGTACAGACCCCAAAACCTCAGTCCTCGACCTCAATTGCCGCACCCATGATGTCGAGAATCTTTACGTGGTGGATAACAGTTTTTTTCCGTCCAATTCAGGAGTTAACCCGACGCTGACAACTATAGCGAATGCCCTACGTGTTGGCGATCATCTAGCCCAAAAACTGAAGTAACACAGGTGGAGCGGTTATTAATGCTGAGATAACTGAACTATGAAACAAGAACGTTTACTTGAATCCCTCGTCAACCTATTACTGCCTCTAGGACTGATTTTTGGACTGGTATTGCTGTTGAGCCTTAATGTTGGAGGAGGCGCGCCAGCAGAAAGTGCAGCTAGTCCTTTGGAGTCATGGCTCAAGCTGATCGCGGGCTATTTGGCAGCAGGCGCAGAAATTGCGGCAGCAGTTGTGATTGGGCTAGGTGTGATTCGGGGAATTTGGGATTACCTGCGGCAACTCTTTTCGCGTTCCAGAAGACATGTAGATGCGACGGAAGGGATTCGTCTGAAACTCGGACGAATATTGGCATTGGGGCTGGAATTTACTGTAGCCAGCGATATCCTCCGCACAGCGGTTGCACCCACACGTCAAGACATTTTAAATTTGGGGGCAATCGTTCTACTGCGAACGCTACTGAACTACTTCCTAGAACGCGAAATTAAGCAGGGAGAACAGAGTCATCGCCAAGACGAGCAGGAATCTTTAAAAAATGAACATCTATTGAGGTCATAACGATGAGCGATCGGAACAATCAACCCTCTGTTCAATCGCAAAACCAAGAGGGAAAAAGCCATCAAGACTCTGCCAATTCCCATCCTTTAGCAACCGGATTGGGCGCTGTTGGCGGTGGTGCAGCAGGAGCTGCAATTGGTGATTCGGTGGGTGGAAAATTGGGTGCTGCGGTGGGTAGTGTGGCAGGCGCGATCGCAGGCGGTATTTTAGGGAATAAGGTGGCTGAAATTGCTACTGAAGCGATCGCAGAACTTCAGCCCAGTCTAGGAGTAGGAGCTAATAACAAACCCATTGAATTACCGAGACATTATTCCTGGGAAGAACTCCAGGCGCTATCCAAACCTCAATCCAATAATTTCAGCAATGCTAGCTAAGCCTATTGTTCTAGTCACCAAAGTTCATTGATGGCGAATTTCAAGGAAATCTGGCAGCTGTTGAAAGCCCTGTTTCTGAATGGCAATTCAAGCAGGTGTTTCTTTTAGCATCCTCGTTGGCTTATTACACCGTATTCTCCCTGGCACCCGTGATGATTATCGTCATTACGATCGTCGGTGCAATATTTGGAGAAGCAGCAGCTAAGGGTGAAGTTGTCGGATGAATTCAAGGTGTAGTCGGTCAGCAAGGATTGCTCAGGTTAAATCACAAAGAATTTCTGGTCATCAGACCAGGAGATGCCAAGTGTGGACTGGTGCGCCAAGCCCATGTCGTCAGTGCAACACCAATCAAAGCCGGAAGAGTGACAGCGGGAAAGTCTTGCGGAATCGTTGATGGAGCGGAAATGCCGACTGCAACTTCCCACAGATGAAAACTGGCATGGGCGATGAGCCATGATGTTGCCGCAGCCCACAGATCAAAGCGATGCGCTGGCTGGAACATACCGATCGCGAACGCAGCACCGAGGAACATCTGAATCATCCCAATATCGCGGATGAAGTGCTGGTTAAAGGAACCCGTGTGGGTTACGCCAGGAACGATGTCATACCATACCAGCGGAGCGACCAGCATAAACAGTCCGTTGCCAAACAGAAATAGAACGTTGAACGCGATCAGGATGAATCCCACGACCAAAATGGTTCGATTACTTGCAGTTGTTTTCATGATTTATGACCTTGCAATGTTGATACCAAGTTGCGGTCAAACGTAGTAGACTTGCAAGAGTGCATAACTCTTGAGAAAAGCAGTAAGAGCAAGCGTTCAGGGCGGGTGCGATAGCGAAGCGAGTAAAGCGAAGCGCAGATCGCAAAAAGCACGATTGAACTCACTATTCCTAGTGAGTCCGACAATAATAAAAAACACCTAACCCCGCTCGGGGTTAATCATCAAAGCGAGCGTGGAGTATGGCACACAGGAGTAGGTGAAAAGTAAGCCAGGAAGGCAAGGCTTAGTGGTCGATGACAACTGTTGCTGTATGGAAGCAATTTACTTGCCTGCACTCCTACGCTTTAAGTTCTCGTTCATGCTCAAGTTAAACAGGGATTCTCAAATGAGGGAAAAAAGTTAGCGATTGCAGCCGTTCCGGTTCAGCTAAAAGCTCGACTAGCCCAAGATTAAGTTCATCTTCAACTTGGGAGAGAGACTTAAATATCCGGTTATAAAAATGCTTTTCTCTAATCTCATCCCAGAGGTGTTCTACAGGCATCAACTGAGGGCTATAAGACGGTTGATAAACTAGACGAATATTTTCTGGAACTTTGAGGCAGTTTGACCGATGCCAAGCGGCTTTGTCTACTTGCAGAATAATGAAATAATCAGCAAACTCTACCGAAACCTGCTGTAAAAACAGATTCATCATCTGTGTATTCACGTAGGGTAAAATTAAACAGGTCATTTGACCCAAAGACGGTGCTACAGCCGCATAAGCATAAACATACTGTCTGACCTGCTGTTTGGCGACAGTGGGACGGATGCCTTCTGGACACCAGCAAGAACGTATCTCCCCAAGCCGACCAAATCGCCCTTCATCTGCTGCCATGAGTAGCAGGGGTCTAGTATCTATTGGGTCTCTAGTTTGATTAATTTGTTCTACCTGACGGGCAAAGTTTTTTTAAACTCTTCTTGAGCTTGGTTATTACTTTTGGGATGTGTGGGGCGCGGCACTATTTTCCGCCACTGGTGTCGCTCCAATAAGCGGTAAACTGTCGTTTTATGGACTTTGAATCCCAGCCGTTTCTCGTAGGCGAGTTGAATTTCTTTGGTTGTCGCTATCTGTCCTTTGGCTGCTTTTTGCTTAAATGAGTCTATCAGTTGTTTTTCTTGTTCCCAACTCAGGTAACTGTTGCGTCTTCCTCCGCTACCTGGTGTCTTGAGCGCCTCTTCTCCTTGAGAGTTGTAGCGTTGGATTATTTTATGCACGAATCCTTTAGACACGCCTACGTGTTTGGCAATATTTCTTGCCGAACGTGGGTCTACCATCCCGTTATAAATTACTAACCACCTTTGTTTCTCCCAATGTTTCTTTGCCGTTTTGAGCTTCCACTTAACCGTCTGTATCTCTAAGTGTGGGCTGGTACAGGTCACTGGGTTCATTAGTCATCCTCCCTTCAGGGGGCGCTCTGCGTCGCGTCATTGAGAGTCTTTTTGCGGAAGAGCGCTTTTCTCAAAAGCCACGTACTCTTGCAAGTCTACTACGTTTGACCGCAACTTGGTAT
>DATNQL010001032.1:0-3176 GCA_036704025.1 Stenomitos sp. | reverse complement strand
GGCACTGGCTCAAAGGACGATTCAATTAGGCGATCGCAACCCACAGGTAACATTTATTCAAAATCGTTTACAACAGCTAGGATATCTGGATCGCTCGGCAGACGGTATCTTTGATCAAGCAACCCAAGACGCCGTCATTCGATTCCAGCGGGATAAAAGACTCAATCCCGATGGCGTTGTGGGCGCACAAACCGAGTCAGCACTGTTCGCAGAATTTGAACGCAGAACCGACATTTCCAGCCGGACTTTTAGTATTAGTAATCGTTATGATAGAGTCCTGAAACAAGGCGATCGCGGAGCAGATGTTACGGCTGTTCAAAGGCGTTTGAGGGAACTCGGATATTTTAATGGGCAACTCACAGGATACTTTGGTCGAGCCACTAAAGAAGCCGTGAGCCGATTCCAGCAAGCCTACCTAATACAGCCCGATGGAATTGTGGGTTCTGAAACTCAGTCAGCCTTATTTGGATCAGCCACTGCCACATCCCCATTTTTTCAAAACGATGCACTCAGCTTACCCCCTCCACCCCCGCTTTTGGGAAATTCTGCGTCTGGGAGATTCAGCCCTATTTCTTCTGCACCAGTCTTGAGATTGGGCGATCGCGGCCCAGAAGTAACGAATCTTCAACAAGAGTTGAGACAAAGAGGCTTTAATCCCGGTCGTGTCGATGGGGTTTATGGTTCGCAAACTCAGGAGGCGGTTAGGCAGTTTCAGAGCACTCGTGACTTATTCGCTGACGGGATTGCGGGTCGAGAGACACTGACCGCTTTAGGACTCCGTTCTCAAGCGAGAAGGAATCGCTACGTAGTCGTCGTACCCGTTATTGATGAGAACACGCTGTATCAAGTCCGCGATATAGAGGGTTTTGCCAGTGCCTCTTTAACCAACTCGAAACGCGGCAAGTATATTAATGCTGGCTCCTTTCCGAACCGTGCCACAGCAGAAAGCCGCTCCTATCAATTGCGATCGCAAGGACTTGATGCCAGGGTGGCGTATTTTCCTTAGGTATAGGCCGCAGCATCGCAGGGAGTCTATATTATCCTAAACTAGAGCGTGACAATCTCAAAAGTCATTGCCTCTTATCTTGCCTGTTCGTTTGATTGGGAATTTATCAAAAACTCAGGAAAATCCTGAACTTAAATTCCTCATACGACCAAACGCTAACGCGTTCGGGTCGAAGTACCCTTTGGAGACTTCATCATGGAAACCCTTGCCTATTTTCATCTGGCTTTAGCTAACGAGGAACCAACAGAAACCGATCCTGGAGATTTGACTGCATCCTGGGAAAGCTTAAAACAGTTGAGTAGAGGCGCAATTCATCAGGTCTGGAATCAGCCCAAGTTTTCTAGGCGTGCCGCTGTCTCTCTACTGTCTTTAAGTATTGCTTTGGGCGTCGTGGGAATAACAGATCAGGCATCTGCGGCTGTTCAGGAAGGTGATCAGGGTGCAGAAGTGACAGCCGTTCAGCAACGGTTACAAGAATTGGGCTACTTTAAGGCCAATATCACAGGATACTTTGGTACCTTGACCAAAGATGCGGTCATCCAATTCCAACAGGCAAAGGGATTAGAACCCGATGGAATTGTAGGGACAAATACTCTAGTCGCCTTGGGTGGGCAACCTCAATCTAGTGCCAAGCCAGTTAGGGAGTTCAATTCCCAACCACTACCCAGTCCGCAGCCAGTCAGAGTGTCTACCACACGTAATTTACGATTAGGCGATCGCGGTTCCCAAGTGAGTGCCCTGCAAGAGAGTTTAGCCGTAGCCGGGTTTCCCAGTGGTGCCGACGGTATCTTTGATGAAGCAACCCAAACAGCGGTCATGCACTTCCAGCAAGCTCAAGGACTTTCGCCTGATGGAATTGTCGGGCCGCAAACCTTAGCCGCATTGCCCGTGATTGGCGGCCCCAATCCTGCGTCACCCCGCAGAAATCCCAGCAATCGCTCAACATCCCGAACCAGGACTAATCGCTCAACATCGAGCAATAGTAGTAATCGCAGCACACCGAGAGCGACCACCAATCGCCAAACATCGAGCAATAGTAGTAATCGCACTACACCGAGAGCGACCACCAATCGCCAAACACCCAAAACGACAACGAGTCGATTGAGTACAGCCAATACTAATCGGAGTCATTCGGCTACACAGACGCTGCAAAAGCGCTTACAAGAATTAGGCTTCTATCGAGGCGAAATCGACGGGATTTGGGGTCCACAAACCCAGGCCGCTGTTGAAGCCGCGCAACGTTCCTATGATGTGAGTGCCGCTGATCTAGACAAAAGACAGCCTAATTGAACCTCAAAAGCCAAAAAACCGGCTTTTCAGCCGGTTTGACCATTTAGACCAGAGATAATGCCAACGCGCTACTTAAGTAAGGGCTTCCAGATAATCCCGAACACGGTTGCGGCGCTTGGGTTGGCGCAATTTCTGTAAGGCTTTGGCTTCAATTTGACGCACTCGTTCACGAGAGAGCTCCAGAGCACGACCAATTTCGGCGAGAGAATAGGGATGACCATCTCCTAAGCCAAACCGCATCCGAATCACATCACGTTCGCGACTGGTTAAATCGGCTAACAATTGCTGTAAATCTCGTTGCAGAGCTTCCCGCATCAAGACTTCTTCGGGAGACGTTTCTTCTGTTTCGAGTAGATCACCTAATTCAGTGTCTTTTTCTTTGCCTACTTTAATTTCTAAAGAAACAGAGCGAGGCACTCTCAGTAAGACTTCGCGCACTTGCTCTTTGGTCATTTCTAACTCCAGAGCAATATCATCGATGGTGGCTGTGCGACCTTTTTCCTGAGAGATTTTGCGTTGGGCTTTTTTGATTTTGTTGAGTTTTTCGGTAATGTGAACGGGTAGGCGGATGGTACGGCTTTGAGTGGCAATAGCCCGCGTGATACCTTGGCGAATCCACCAATAAGCGTATGTACTAAAACGGTAACCTTTGGTTGGGTCAAATTTTTCGACCGCCCGTTCCAATCCCAAAGTGCCTTCCTGAATTAAATCGAGGAGTTCCAAACCGCGATTTTGATACTTTTTCGCTACCGACACCACTAGGCGTAGGTTAGCTTTAATCATGTGTTCTTTGGCGCGGTTGCCTTGAGATTGAATTTGTTCTAGCTCTTTGACCGATAGACCGGCTAACTCGGCCCAGCGCTGTTTTCCGGCAGCCAAA
>DATNQL010001031.1:0-7569 GCA_036704025.1 Stenomitos sp. | reverse complement strand
ACTAAAACTTTTGTTTTTTTCATAAAATATCACTGGCTAATATTTCAGTATTCAATTAAGTACAAATGATCCAGAAAGGATATTGATTGATCAAAAATCCGGGCTAACTACTCCTTTTTTAGTGGGGAGAAGGTAGATAGTAAACGGAAAAAAGACTTAAGCTGACCAGGAGGTTATTAAGACGGCTTTGGTATGATTTAATTCTATTATCGACCATGTCTAACATACAATATCAATTATTACAAGTTTGTAACATAGATAATATCTACTCAAGTTTGTCTTCCAACATTACAGGAAGAAATGACCGAGCCTTGCGATAAAGGGTGACTAACTCAATGGGAATTCACCCGCTCCTAATCATCTTGATTTATATAAAAAATTATCGGATTTTATGGATTATTAACAACTCTTTATGAAAATTTTTAGATTGCCGTATATAGCAATTCTCAGTTGGTGAAGTACACAGCAGAAAACCTAACCCCAACTCCTCATACGCAGTTGCGTTCAAACATAGTAGTTAAGACAGACACGGGGACACTCCCGACGCGGAGAAGAGGTTGCCCCTACCATTAATGAATTGATGTTCTAGGGAGGCGGTCAAGTAATCATCTTGCACGTCGATTTTTCGTAGGGGCGGTGCCCCCGTGCCCGCCCCAAAACCCCATCGGGGCAACCACGGCCGGAGCTTTAGTGAGGAGATTGCCCCCACCATTAATTGACCGGCTCTCTAGGGAGAAATAAAATATCCTTCATGCAAAACTCAAGACTTTGAATCCAAACCCGTTTCAGTAGACAAGCGTTCAAAGCTGTAGATTTTTTGAGGAGTTAAGTTATCACAAATCGTAGAAGGTGGCTGTGTGAGTGGGAAATTCTGTCGGTTGAGCTGAACTTGTAAACCGATCATCGGATCGACGCCAGAAGAAACCAAAAATTCCAACCGTTCCACTTGAGTCCATTCACTCAAGTTATCTAGAATTTTGGCGATCGCTTGTACGTAGGGATGATTCGAGTCCTTATACCAATCCGGTGCTGCCAGATTGGATTGGTCGAAGCCAATGTGGACAATTAAGGAGGGTGTACCGAATAGGGCGATCGCCACCGGTCGTGCCTCCTCCTGCAATAATAAATGCTGACTGTGGACCAAATACCGCAGTTTCTCTAAGCGTTCGTAGCGCTTTTTCACGGGTTGAGGGGCATCCTGCCATTGAATAGCCACCGTGATCAGATAGGTCTGCAACAGCATATGACCCAACTTCTGTGCCTTCGTTGCCAGATAGGTGGAATTGTAATCGTTCGCTTCAATCAGCAACGGTACCCGGTCTACCACCTCAATGCCATAACCTTTCAACCCAGCGATTTTACGGGGATTATTGGTAATCAAACGGATTTGCTTCACCCCCAAGTCATTGAGCATTTGTGCGCCCATCCCATAATCCCGTAAGTCGGCAGGGAAACCGAGGCGTTCATTGGCTTCGACCGTATCCAACCCCAAGTCTTGTAAGGAATAAGCTTTTAACTTATTAATTAGCCCAATTCCCCGCCCTTCTTGGCGCAAATACACGACCACACCCTGTCCGAAGTTCTCAATCATTTTCAGTGCGGCTTCTAGCTGCATTCGGCAGTCACAGCGTAATGAACCCAATCCATCACCCGTTAAGCATTCCGAGTGCATCCGCACCATGACCGGATGATCTTGAAACTCAGCGGGGTTACCTTTAACAATCGCCACATGTTCGGAATTGTCTAGGGTGTTGCGATAGGCATAAATCTGGAAATTGCCAAAAATACTGGGTAATCTCGCGATCGTCTCTCGATAGACAAAGCGGTCATACTTGAGGCGATAACTGATTAGATCCGCAATGCTGATAATTTTGAGTTGGTGCTGTGCCGCATACCCAATCAATTCTGGCAGACGTGCCATTGAGCCATTGGGATTTTGGATTTCACAAATCACACCCGCCGGATATAAACCCGCCAGTCGGGGCAAATCGACGGCGGCTTCCGTATGACCCGCCCGTTTGAGCACCCCTCCCTCCCGAGCACGGATGGGAAAAATGTGACCCGGACGGCGCAAGTCTTCGGCATTCGTCGAGGGATTGATGGCCACTTGGATGGTGCGTGCCCGGTCTTCAGCCGAGATGCCGGTGGTGACACCCAAATGGGGGGAGGCGTCGATGCTGACGGTGAAGGCCGTCTGATTGCTGTCGGTGTTTTTGCTCACCATTAACGGCAAATCCAAGGCATCGAGCCGTTCGCCGGTTAAGGCTAGACAAATTAACCCTCGTGCTTCTACCGCCATGAAATTAATCATGTCAGGCGTGGCAAATTGGGCGGCGCAAATTAAGTCGCCTTCGTTTTCCCGGTTTTCATCATCCACTACGACCACAGCGCGACCGGCCTTCAGGTCTGCCAGGGCTTCGTCAATCGAGTCAAATTTAAATAAATCGGTTTCAGGCGATTCCACGTCCAGTTTGCGAGCGATAAACCCGTAAAGATTTCTAAAGATTGTTTCTACTCAATTGTATCCCGTTTGTTTTAGCACGAGACTTGTGGAGGTTACTCGGAAAATTCTTATGGAACACAGCCAAATTTCTACCACCAAAGTTCACTTTTGATACTAAAATGCAGCAAATGTTAATCCATTTTTCGTTTCAGCTCTCTTAGGAAAGAAATATCATGGGTGATTTAGGACGCCTGCCCGTAGGCATTATTGGGGCTTCAGGCTATGGTGGCGTGCAACTTGTACGGCTGTTGATGGATCACCCAGGAGTCGAGGTGGTGTACTTGGGGGGAGATAGCAGCGCGGGCAAAGCCTATTCTGAACTCTATCCTCATTTAGGCCACTGCGTTGACCTGACGATCGAACCCATTGATTTAGATGTAGTGGCGTCCCGCTGTCAAGCGGTGTTTCTGTCATTGCCCAATGGATTGGCTTATCAGATGGCACCCACTCTGTTGGCCAAGGGATGTAAGGTGCTTGACCTTTCCGCCGACTATCGGTTTAAGAACCTAGAGACTTATAAAGTCTGGTACGGTGGGGAGCGGAAAGACCAGGAAACCGCCGCTTTAGCGGTTTATGGTTTACCTGAATTATATCGCGATCGCATTGCCGAAGCCCAGTTGGTTGGATGTCCAGGGTGTTATGTAACAACAAGCTTATTAGCCCTAGCTCCATTATTGAAACAAGGCTTAATTGTCCCTGAGACAGCCATTATCGATGCTAAATCTGGGACATCGGGGGCTGGACGCACAGCCAAAACCAATCTCTTACTCTCCGAAGCCGATAACTCCCTCGCTCCCTACGGCGTGGCGCGTCATCGGCATATTCCAGAAATTGAGCAAATTTGCAGCGATTTAGCCGGCCATGAGGTCATGGTACAGTTTACGCCCCACCTGATTCCCATGGTGCGGGGACTCCTGGCAACCGTTTATGCGACCCTGCGCGACCCTGGATTGGTGCGAGAAGATTTAATTACCATTTATTCAGCCTTCTACCGCGCCTCTCCCTTTATCCGAATCTTACCAGCGGGGACTTACCCTCAAACTAAATGGGCTTGTGGCACTAATCTCTGTTATATCGGTGTGGAAGTCGATCCTCGGACTGACCGAGCCATCATTATGTCAGTGACGGATAACTTGATTAAAGGTCAAGCCGGACAAGCGATACAGTGTCTGAATCTAATGATGGGTTGGGAAGAAACCCTGGGATTGCCTCAGCTCGGTTTTTATCCCTAGACTTTCCCCTCTCCCTTTTACTCCCCCCTCAAAGAAGCATCGCGTTGAGGGTTTTTTTGAGACTCTAATGCAAGTAAGTGCTTATATGTAAAATAAAATGCAAGTAAGTACTTACATGTATAACGATGGATCATTCAGTTCAAAGGGCTGCACAAACTCGCGCCCGAATACTGAAAGCTGCCACAGACGTTTTTGCCGCCTCAGGTATAGCGGGAGCTACCACGCGTGAGATTGCCCGTATGGCTGAAGTGAACGAGGTAACTTTATTTCGTCATTTTCAAAATAAAGAGCAACTCCTTGCTGCGGTTGTTCAGCAAGTCACGGCATTACAGGCCGAAGCTCTTGCCAATCAGGATGAGTGGACGGGTGAACTACACATCGACTTATTACACTATGGATCGCTCTACAACAACATGCTGGAGGAGCATGAAGCCCTCGTTCGGATGTTTATTGGGGAAGCAAAGCGACATCCCGATGCCGCGCTTCAGGTACTGCGGGAAACCGTCCAGCCCTTGCGCGAAAAGCTAATTGCATACCTTGGTAACGGCATTGAGCAAGGAAAGGTTCGCCCAGATGTAGACCTGTTACCCGCCGTAGATATGTTTACAGGAATGCTGCTGGCGGGAATGCTCCGTAGTAATACTATCCCGCTTCCACGGGGTTATAGTCGCGATCGCTACATCGAGAGTTGTGTCGATCTATTTGTGCGCGGGATTAGCACGTTACCCGTGCATACCGCCCATTCTTCTACTCCCTCTACAGCACAATGACCAAGAGTAACACTGCAACTGTTACTAAGTCGGGTTACGTCACTGGCTCTCGCAAGTGGGCGATCGCATTTACGGCGTCTCTAGGAGCCATCCTAGAAGTAATAGATACCAGCATCGTCAACGTGGCTCTGACGGACATGCAAGCGAGTCTAGGCGCAACCGTGAGCGAGATTGGTTGGGTGGTGAGCGGATATGCGATCGCCAACGTAATTCTCATTCCCTTGAGCGCTTGGCTAGGAGATCATTTTGGCAAGAAAAACTACTTTATCTTTTCCCTCGTTGGCTTCACCATCGCCTCGGTGATGTGCGGTTTGTCGTTGAACCTGCCAATGCTGATTCTTTCCCGCATTCTTCAGGGGTTATGTGGAGGTGGGTTACTCGCAAAAGCTCAGGCTATCCTGTTCGAGACTTTTCCTCCCCATGAACAAGGTCTTGCCCAGTCTGTGTTTGGTGTTGGGGTAATTGCTGGGCCTGCCATTGGGCCGACCTTAGGCGGTTTTCTCACCGATGGTTTAGGCTGGCGTTGGATCTTTTTTGTCAATATTCCTTTTGGCATAGTCGCGGTTGGAATGGCTTGGGTGTTTTTACTGAATGACAAGGTTCGGGACAACAAGCAGAGTACTGCCGTTGATTGGTGGGGTATTGCCCTTTTGACCCTTTCTGTCGGTAGCATACAGACCTTTTTAGAGGAAGGGGAAAAGGAAGACTGGTTTAATTCTGGTTTCATCACCGCCCTTGCCGTCGTTGGCGTCATCGGTTTGGCTCTATTCATCTGGCGAGAACTCAGCACCAAACATCCTGCGGTTGATCTGCGAGTCCTGCGTCACCGTTCCCTAGCGGCTGGGAGCGTTTATTCAGGAATTCTGGGTATGGGGCTGTATGGAGCACTGTTTGCCGTACCGATTTTTGCTCAGAGCATACTCCACTTTACAGCGACGCAAACAGGACTATTGCTGGCTCCTGGAGCGTTGGCCTCTGCGATCGTCATGGTGATATTGGGCAAGATATCGACGAAAGTGGATGCCAGATTGCTGATTGCCAGTGGTGCGATTGGCACAGCATTAGTCATGTTTCAACTAGCGAACATCACCCCACAGACGGGGACAGACGAGCTATTTTGGCCGTTGGTTTGGCGCGGAGCGGTGACTGTTCTGATGTTTCTCCCGTTGAGTCTGGCAACACTGGGTCCGCTGCCGAAAAGAGATGTTTCAGCAGGCTCTGGCTTCTACAATCTCACCCGCCAACTCGGGGGTAGT
Organism: Stenomitos sp.; assembly: GCA_036704025.1. GTDB lineage: Bacteria > Cyanobacteriota > Cyanobacteriia > Cyanobacteriales > Coleofasciculaceae > Allocoleopsis. Next base: position 1,808 of record DATNQL010001031.1, on the reverse strand, counting down.
GTGGGCATTGCGGCACTCACGACCCTGCTCACCCAACGGGAGGCGTTTCATCGAGCGATGTTGCTAGATCATATTACGCCTTATGATTTAGCCACGAATGAGCGCCTCGACTTTCTGACAGGTGCACTTCAGGCTCGTGGGATGGATGCTACTACGGCTCATCAACAAGCTCTTGCTTTGGTGAGTCAGGCGGTTAGTCAACAAGCGGCTGTTCTATCGTTTGCGGATATCTTTCGGGTGGTGGGAGTGGCGTTCCTTTGTTCAATGCCCTTGTTGTTGTTTTTGGGTAAAGGGGGTAAAGGGGCGAAAGCTCCAGCCGCTCATTAAACGGCTGGAAATCTTCAGGGCTGACGTAGGCTTGAGTTCTCTGATGGATCTGATTTAATGCCGACTCAAAGATGTGGTGACTTCAACACGGGGAGTGGGCTTCTTGGTCGTGTTCGACGGATCGCCACCCTTCCAGCGATCGCGCATTAAATTAATCACAATATACAGAATCGGTACCACAAACAAACTCAAGAACGTGGCGATAAACATTCCACCAAACACCGCCGTACCCAAGGATTGGCGGCTACCTGCCCCAGCACCGGTGGCAATTGCCAGAGGGAAAATACCCAACAATGTGGAAAAAGCGGTCATGAGAATCGGTCGCAAGCGCTGTTGCGATGCTTCAATCGCCGCCTTGGCAATCGGAAGTCCTTGCTCCCGCAACTGATTGGCAAATTCCACAATCAGAATCGCGTTTTTACTAGCCAGACCGATGAGCATAACCAGTCCAATTTGGCAATAAACATCATTGGCAAAACCCCGCATTTGTTGCGCCAACAGTGCCCCGAAGATAGCTAAAGGAACGGTGAGCATAATAATCAGCGGGTCAATAAAATTCTCATACTGAGCCGCCAGTACCAAGAATACAAAAATCAGTCCCAAGCTGAAAATGAGCGGTGCTTGACCACCAGCCGCTAGCTCTTCGGCGGAGGTCCCAGACCATTCATAACCCAATCCCGGCGTTAAAACTTTCTGCGCCACCTGTTGCATGGATTGCAGAGCCTGTCCAGAACTCAATCCTGGAGCTGGCGAACCCGTGATTTCAATGGACCGGAACAAGTTATAGTGATTAATCGTTTGTGCCCCCGTGGTCGGAGTTACCTTAACCAGATTGCTTAAGGGAATCATCTGATTTTGGGCGGAACGCACGTACAGATTCTTGATATCTTCCGGGTTGGCACGAAACTGTTTATCCGCTTGGACATATACCCGATAAGTTCGTTGCTGCAATGTGAAATCGTTTACATACTGAGAACCTAAGGACGTTTGCAGGGTGTTGAAGATGTCATCAATGGAAACTTGTAGAGCTTTGGCTCGATTGCGATCCACTTCCACCAAAAGCTGAGGCGTGTTAGCCGCAAACGTACTAAACACCTGTTGCAATCCAGAACCCGGTTGATTGGCTGAACCGAGAATCTGTCCCAGAGCTTTCACCAGGGGGTCTAGACTCTCGTTCCCTCTGCGGTCTTGCAGTTGAAATGTAAAGCCACCAAAACTGCCTAAACCCTGAATGGGAGGGGGATTCACGGGTAGGAGTCTGGCTTCAGGAATGGCGGCAAATGCTCCGAACAACTTACCGGTAATTGCCTGGACGGATTGATCAGGTCTTTTACGTTCTTCCCAAGGCTTGAGGGTGGTAAAAATCAAACCACTATTGGGGTTGCTGCCACTGAAGCCAAAGCCACCGACGGCGAATGTACCCACCACATCAGGCTCTTTGAGAATGATTTCTTCAGCCTTGCTCATGACATCGCTGGTAT
>DATNQL010001030.1:0-7359 GCA_036704025.1 Stenomitos sp. | reverse complement strand
ATGAGGGCGTCAAAATTGGCAAACCCCAAAAGGTTTAGCATTTGTTCAATCTCAGCGGCACTGGGGCCGATGTGCCGCCACACAAACGAATCGGTAGGTGTAAGGACTGCTGATGAGGATAAATTCGGCTGAGAGTCCAGCACGCTTTGAGGGCTTTTCGCTTCAGGATTAACGGTGACATCCAAGTTAGGCATAGGGAACCGACTCATTGAGGGACTGTGGCGCGTTACAAATGTCAAGAGCTGGCGCTACCACTTTATTATTTTGTAACAAACCCTGGAAAATAGCGGTGTATAGAAATTGCTAAGTCGAACGATGGATGTGATCAATGTCTAACCCGGTTAAAACCCATTGGAGTGGTTACCATCCCGATAAGGATGAATTGAGGGCTGAGATTTGGGCGCTACTGAAACAACAGGGGGTCGCGGTTGGCGACCCTTGTGGTCACATTCCCAATTTCGTCGGGGCACAGCAGGCGGCTGAACGACTAGCCGCTTTACCGATTTGGCAAGATGCTTTTGCCATCAAGTGCAATCCAGATTCCCCCCAAATTCCGGTTCGGTGGCGTGCTCTGCAAGATGGCAAACGCCTCTACATGGCGGTACCTCGTTTGACGGATACTCGCTGCTTTGTGGAATTGACGGCGGAGGATTTGCAGCAACGCCAGATCTCGCTGGAAGACGCGGCGATCGCCCGGAATGCACTCACTTATGGTCAATGGGTCAGTTTTGAGGAGATGCAACCCATTGATTTAGTGATGGTGGGTTGTGTGGCGGTAACGCGCCAGGGAGGACGAACGGGCAAAGGGGCAGGATTTGCCGACTTGGAACTTGCCATGCTTAAAGAGTTTGGCTTGGTGCCGCCGGATACCCCGATTGTGACAACGGTGCATTCCTTGCAGATGGTTGAACAGGATCGTTTGCCGATGCAGACTCACGATTGGGCACTGAACTGGATTATCACCCCGGAGGAAGTGATTGAAACCCATACAACCTACCCGCGCCCCACTGGATTAGATTGGGACACCATACGCTCTGAGCAATATACAAAAATTCCTATTTTGCGACAGATGAGAGAGCAATTTTCCCCTCCCAAAGAGTAACGATAGCCTTAAATCTTATAAATTAATTGCGAAATTCAATCATTAAGTTGACATCATTAATTTCTGGGTTTAGGCAAGAATAAACCGAATTATTTTTTTACAAAACAAAATACTTATTCGTTTTAATCAACAACCTTTTAAAGGGGAATCGTATTGATTGATACGGAAGTTTCCAGCCATTTTTTAATACAAAATTAATAAGGGATATTGACAATATGAATCAGCCTAAAAGGGTGTACGAGATACATGCAAATTCTAGGAGCAACTCGGTTCGATCAGTGTGTCATCAACATGGCTCTAATTAACATTTGTAATCAAGAGAGTTATGTAGGGAAAGAGATGCGAAAAATCTACAATTCTTGGAAAGAGGAGAAAGCCGAAGAGGTAAAGAATCATTGGTTTGATCTACATCAATTTACAATCTATGTTCCCCACCCCGATCAAGAATATGAAAATGTAACCTTAGCAGAGGGACTGACTCAGGGCTACAACATAGAAGTCCAACCGGTGGAAGACAAAAGTAAAGTCTCTTACAACATCCCCGAAGGAGGACATTTTGTTGTCATTCTTAAGCAGAAAGGGCTGGAAGATGGCTTTAGAATAGCGGCTACGGGGATTTTCGTGCGTCCTTTGGGAGTTCTCAGTCTTGACCTGATTGTTGACATGGAAAAAGCTGAATATCAGCCTCTGATTATCAAGCATCCAGTCATCAGAAACTACCCTGAAGGTTGGGAGCAAAAATTGAAGATGTTTATGCAAAAGGAGATAAAAAGCGAAGACCTCCCCAGCTTAGTTGGATACGTTGACCAAGCCCTGAATCGAGACTATCGACCCCCTTCTTGGCATGAGGTTTACGCAGCGGAAAGAGGATTGATTCATTTTTAAATTTTATGTTAAAGACCACCTATTATTATGTAATTGATGGGGAAGGCTTTTACCCAAAACAAGCCTTTGACGATGCAACTTGCTTTAATAGTGAGCAGGAAGCTCAGGATATCGCCCGTAGTTATGGGGGTCGCATCCTGGCTTTAGATTTTATTACAGAGAGTGGCGAAGAATGGCTGACGGCTGAGTCAGAAGCGAAGGTTTGTGCCCTTGAGGAGGAATGGAATCGATCCGTGGATATTGCTGAAGCTGAACTCGATTTCTGAGCAACAGCGAGCCAGTTGATCGATTCCTCCACTACCCCATCCTCACTCCAGCTCCGGTGCCACTATTTTGAGGAATCAGGTGGTGAGCGCAACGGATTGAGTATTACATCGATCCCACCAACCGGGCACTCAAATCCCACAGACGATCAGCTCTTTCATCATCGCGGGCTTGGGGAGAGACTTGTTGCACAAACGACTTGCCATTTTTCTTCTGGCGATTGCCCCAACTCCAATAAGCACCGGATTGGCGATATTCCGGATCGGCAACCACTTGCGCCACCCGTTCACCGGCTAATTCCTGTGACACGTATCCCCCGGTGATATTTTTCTGGAACCAGGGGAAGATGGTTTGGAACAGGGGATAGTGGTTTCTAAAGAGTGGCGTATCTGCCACACATCCTGGGTAGAGAGAACTAAAGGTGATACCGGTGGATTCGTGATAGCGCCGATGCAGTTCTCGCATCGTCAGAATATTGCAGACTTTGCTGTCCTTATACGCCTTGACGGGTTCAAACGGCTTGCCATCGATCATGGAAATCGGCTCTTTAAAGCCCTCTGCAAAGCCTTCTAAATTGCCTAAGTTGGGCTGCGGTGGAATCTTTCCGCCCAACTCATCCGGGTTGTGCGTCACGGTTCCCAAAATCACCAGCCGGCGATCGCGATACGAGGATTTTTTCAAATCCTCCAGCATCAGGTTGCACAACAGGAAATGACCGAGGTGATTTGTGGTCATCGTCAACTCGTAGCCTTCTGGGCTTCGCAACGGCTGTTTTAATAGAGGCATATAGATGGCGGCATTGCACACCAAAGCATCCAGAGTCAAGCCCCGTGCCCTGAAAACCCTAACAAAGTCTCGAACGCTCTGCAAGGAACCCAAGTCAATCTGAATCAGGGTGTAGCTACCCTGCGGTATTTCCACCGTTTGAGCCGCTTTTTGGGCTTTATCTAAATCGCGACAAGCCATCACCACATACCACCCCCTTTTGGCAAGGGCTTTGGCGGCATACAAGCCCACTCCCGAAGAGGCACCTGTGATCACGACTGTTGGTTTTTGCTCTTGTGCCATTTTCTTAAAATTTCATGAATCGCCGTTGACCGTATCCATAATCTCACAGGACTGAGCGACTCGATCTGCTGTTTTGAGCGGTTCGGTGGTGATGGGTGTGATCGGCGAAGCCGGTTTTTTCTGACAGTGCAGTGGTATGACTTATGGTGAGGCGAGGCTCCAATCTGTCCGCTTGTCGATACATCAATACCCATTCCATTCTCTGTAAAGATGCGCTTCATACCTATATAGAGCCTCACCCGCAAGTTGGTGATCAACGAGGTGGATTCAAGGACGCGGGGACACGGAGAGGGGGAGACGCGGAGAAAGAATTCAGACGGGGACCCAAACCCCATCTGAATTCGAGCGACTGAATCGAAGATTCAGTCGGGGTCTCAAACCCTTGGGACTTACGTCGGGAGCGTCCCCGCGTCTGTGCGTTTTCTCGATGAGGATTAGATGGGGGCTTTTTGATGGTTGCTAGCGCTAACGCACGACTTCGGTAATGCCTTCCTCGTAGGAGTGCTTCCCGAGTACTGCCTTCAACATCGTCTGCTGCCTCACACATCCAACCCTGTTTTCGTTACTTTTATACTAGGGAGCGGACATCACAACACTGGTGTCAACAGGAGTGGAATCAGTAGCCTGGGAGTGAGTACTTTCTGATGTCTGCGAAAGCGATAGTTCGCCATTATAGTACTCTTCATATTCCCTGCCATTGTCACTAGCGTAAACCAATATTGCAGTTCCTAACATACCAAGGATAGCGGTGAAAACAAAAGCTAATAGAGCAAGGCCTTTTTTGATGAATTGCATCGTCTTACCTCTTACCTCGTTTGTGTGATTGAGATTGCCAACTGACTTCAGATTGTAATGAAGCTTCTTTTCACGGCTCATGTAGATAGGAATGAGGTTGCCTCTGAATTCCTACTCTTGGTGAAATAGTGAAAAAGACAACTTATCCCAAATCATCTCGATTTGAGCATAAAAACTCGTCTTTCCTGAATGGCTAAAAATGAGTTACACTTCTTTGGGTCGCTCGCGTAACTATAAATTTACGTCAACCAATGAAGGCACATCTTTTCGTTGGACAGCGATTGTTTAGAAACTAATCGTTAATAACTTTGCCGTTTCAGGCATCAGGAAGCTTATTGATTTGATTTTTGGCTAATTGAGTGAGTGGTTTCGATAAATACTCATTAACGTTTGAAAAGAAATAAACTCAGTCGTGAGTTCGGCGAATTACTCAGTTCAGTAATCTTTCTTTTTCAGTATTTATCATGGAATTGCCTCATGGATAAAACTATTGCATATTTAGAAACAACATGAAACTCCTTCCCGAAAATCTTTACAAAAACTCCATTACAATGTATTTCAAATATATATCCTAGGGGAGATAAAAATCATAAAGCCGAATGCTCGAAGAGCCATCTTGTTGTTGTGGCAACCTTTATATAATCTTGTAGGCTGAATCGATTATTCTGAAACTCTGTGAAGCTTTCGTAAAGTTGGGTTGGTGTTGAAGAGAGCCGTTAGGTGCAGCGCGGATTCAAATCAGTCACGTCCTTGTCAAGTCGTTCAATACTATTCACTCAAAGAAATTTGAACGTTTAATTTTTAACTGAAAGTTAAATGCCACTAAGCTGCGGCGCATCTAAATTGGATATAAAAATTTTTGAAAGGGGTGTGGGGTGTAGGGTGTGGGGTGTGAAGGTATACAAATTAAATGCGTAAAAGCTTAATATCTCTTGAATCCTCACTTCACCCCAGCTTATATCAAACACCTAAATGTTCGCTACAAATCACTCTCCGCGTCGGGAGCGTCTCCCTGTCCCCGTGTCAATCATCTGTAGCCAACTTAAGGAGAAACGATATTACGGGTGAGGCTCTATGATTAAGCGCATCTTTACAGAGCATGGCTATTAGATTGCAAGTAAAGATTTTTACTGGAGATATTTCACTCACCACAACCTCTGACAAGATGAGGTGTGGGAATGCATCACAAGGTTGGTGAAGTATGGTGTCGCCGAATCAACCCGTCTGGGCTTTGTCCGTTGAAGCCGTTTACGAGTCTTTAGGAACTTCTGCCCAGGGATTATCTGAAACCGAGGCAGCGCAGAGGTTAGAACGCTACGGAGCCAATGAACTGCCAGAACCCGCTCATCGTCCCCTGTGGCTGCGGTTTACCGATCAACTCACCCACTTCATGGCACTGCTGCTTTGGGTAGCGGGCATTCTCGCCTTTATTTCCCGCACCCCAGAATTGGGCTGGGCAATCTGGGCGGTGATTTGGATTAACGCCGCTTTTAGCTTTTGGCAGGAATACCAGGCAGAACAGGCTCTTGCGGCCTTAAAAAAAGTACTCCCGGTACAAGTGCGAGTGTATCGAGAGGGTGAGTTGAAACAAATTCTCGCACGAGAATTAGTCCACGGCGATGTGATGCAACTCGAAGAAGGCGATCGCATTTCGGCAGATGCTCGTTTGGTTTCTGCGGATAATCTCTATGTCGATGCCTCGGTGATGACTGGGGAATCGTTACCTGTCGCCAGGAATGCCTACCCCGTGCGTCCCCGCCAAGCCGTACCGATTCGGGGGGGTAAAACCCTTTTGCATCCCGGAGAACATCCCTTGCAAGAGCGGGTGCAACCGGCTGATATTGCCAATTTGGTGTTAGCTGGATCGAATGTAGCGGCGGGACGAGCGGTTGCTGTTGTCTATGCAACGGGTGCCCAGACAGAGTTTGGACATGTCGCCCACCTCACCACAATGGTGAAGCGAGAACCCAGTACCTTGGAAATCCAAGTGGCGCGGATCGTGCGGATTATTACAGCGATCGCCATCAGCATGGGCGTCATCGTATTTCTCCTGACATCGCTGCTGGTGGGTATGGAGATTAAGGAGAGCTTTATTTTTGCCATTGGCATCATCGTAGCGCTCGTTCCAGAAGGCTTGCTGCCCACGGTAACGCTAGCATTAGCCCTGGGCGTGCAGCGCATGGCACGTCAGAATGCCTTGGTTCGCCGCCTGTCTGCCGTTGAGACGCTGAGTGCAACCACCGTCGTCTGCACGGATAAAACTGGCACTCTGACCAAAAATGAAATGACCGTGCGTCATCTCTGGATTCCCGTCAGCACAGGGAATGGGAACTCAGAACAGCCTCCAGCGTCGAATTCGGCGTTGAAACCCAAGAACGGCAGTCCCATATCACCCGCGCTCATTGAGGTAACGGGAGTCGGTTATGACCCGACAACGGGTCAAGTTTGTATCCCGGATGATTTAGAAGCATCTTGGCAAGTACATCTGCTGTTAGCCGGGTCTGCTCTATGTTCCAATGCCCGCCTGATTCATCTTACCGGGCCGAGTCGCTGGCAGGAAATTGGCGACCCCACTGAAGCGGCGTTACTAGTATCTGCCGCGAAAGCCGGATTGAATTTAGAACAGTTGCAACACCAGTTTCCCCGACGGCGGGAAGTGCCGTTTGATTCCCGCCGACGCATGATGACGGTGGTGCTGGATTGGCAATCCTCCGAGTTATGGGTGAATGAATTTCCCTATCTGGCATTTACGAAAGGAGCGCCCTTGGAAGTGTTGCGTCACTGCCAGTTGTTCCTGCAAGGGGGAACGGTTCGGGAGTTAACTCAAATCGATCGCGATGAAGTGATCACCGCAAACGACGATTTGGCTCGACAGGGATTTCGCGTACTGGGGGTGGCGGCGCGTAAGGGAAGTGAAGAATTGCTGGAATTGCGTTCCCAAGACTTAGAACAGCACTTGATTTTCATCGGCTTGGTGGCGATGTTCGATCCACCCCGTCCGGAAGTGGAAGATGCGATCGCGCAATGCCATAAAGCCGGGATTCAAGTCACAATGGTGACGGGCGATTATGGACTAACCGCAGAAGCGATCGCTCGACGCATCGGTTTGGCAACCCATCGGGTACGGGTTGTCACAGGGGAAGGGATGGGACATCTCTCGGATGCTCAACTGCGGCAAATTTTGAAATATCGCTCTGGCTTAGTGTTTGCCCGGATGTCCCCCGAACACAAGCTGCGCCTGGTAC
>DATNQL010001029.1:0-4430 GCA_036704025.1 Stenomitos sp. | reverse complement strand
TGAAGCAGCATTGGCTCAGGGCGATCGCGTCATCATCACAGCCCGCAATCCCGACAAAATCCAAGATTTAGAACAACAGTATCCCCAGACTGCAAAAGCTGTTCGGTTAGATGTCACCGATCCAACAACCATCCAGACGGCTGTGCAAAGTGGATTAGAAACGTTTGGCAGAATTGATGTACTGGTGAACAATGCAGGGTATGGCTTGATGGGCGCGATCGAGGAAGTCAGCGATCAACAAATCCGTGACCAATTTGAAACCAATTTCTTTGGCTTGCTCAAGGTAACTCGTGCTGTCCTTCCCACATTTAAGAAACAACACGCTGGTCATATCTTCAACATTTCCTCTATAGGCGGACGCATGACCTCGCCCATGCTGGGGCTGTATCACGCCTCTAAGTTTGCAGTCGAAGGGCTGTCAGAAACCCTTGCACAGGAGCTAGAACCGTTTGGCATTCATGTAACCATCATCGAACCGGGTGGCTTCGGGACGGACTTTTCCAGTCGCTCTTTGGTTACAGCAGCGCCAAAACCAGAGTATGCTTCTATTCGAGGGCAATTCATTCAGTTTGCCGCAGAGCAGCCTCGCGGTCATGTCCCTACAGGGGTTCAGTCAATTCTCAAGGTGGTGCAACTCTCGAAACCACCCCTTCGCTTAGCCATTGGTCCTGGCGCATTGCCAATGTTGGTTCAAAAATTATCCTTAGATATTGAGGAATACCAACGTTTTGAAGATATTTGGCAAGCCTCTACCGCCAATGCCTCTGTAGGGTTCAGTTTTCCTAGCCTCACTCAGCCAGTTTAGCCAGTATGCAACTCATCTCCGTTAATGTTGGATTACCGCGTGAAGTGGCCTGGAAAGGAAAAACGGTTCGCACTGGAATTTTCAAAGAGCCAGTCAATGCGAGAGTGATGATGCGTGAACTCAACTTAGACGGAGATGGACAGGATGATCTCATCGTTCATGGTGGAGTGGACAAAGCCGTGTATGTTTACCCCTTCGAGCATTACGACTACTGGCAAAGTGAATTGCCTGATTTAGAGTTATAGCTGTCGCCATAAAGGTTAGGACACTGCATCCTTCAGAACAGACTCTAGGGCTTTTGTGTTTCGCACCGGAAACTAGCTAGATGTCAAATGGGTTCTATAACGGTTTAACTGGCTGTTTGACAAGTGACAGTTATTAATCTGGTCTAGTCGTACAAGGTTTGGAGTAGAGCAAGTTTAATAATAAGTACTAGGTTCTAAGCTTCTAACCCTAATTTCCTCATTACCCCCACAACCCATTTGTCGAGCATCCGTTTAAGCTCTGGATTAGGAAGTTAAGAAGTTAGAACGTCTGAGCCTAAATTTGAGAAGACTCCCAACCCGTCAAGCGTTATGCAACGGATTTTTATTAAGTTTTAATTTTTGGGAGAATGAATTATGTTTCGTTCAATAGCTCCGCTCGTTTACTATGACCGAGTTGATGGCACCTACATCAAAATTGGTACAGGAAGCTGGTTGCATTGGTTAGCCCAGAACAAAAGCTTCCGCTATGAATCGTTTTGGGGGTCTTTTATCGCTCGTAAAGAGCATCAAGGGGAAGAAACCTTTTGGATAGCTTATCGGCGTGTCAAAGAGCAACCAAAATGTGTAGAGTTGGGCATTAGTGAAGACTTAACGGTCGAACATTTGCTAGATACAGCTAGACGACTCAGTGCCAGTAATATGAAGCCTTGGGAAGGTCAGCATCCAAGCCCAAACTCTGACAAAAATCCTCAGGATCAGTCAGCAACTCTTCCTAAAGCGCGAGAGCTGAATGCGACTCGTCAGTGGTGCATTTTTTGTACCCATCCCGATGGACGAGAAGAGTTTTTAGGTGCGTCTTGGAAAAAGGAACAAGCTCTCAATCAACTACACAATATATTAGCGTCAGATTTGCCGTTTGAATTCATGGGTGGCTTGCCCGGTTCAAGCTCCAATCGCTATGAAGTGAGAGAAGAATTGATCATACCTATTAACTCCACACGGACAAGATTAGATAAAAATAGTTTGAACTCTCAGGCATCCACTCAAGAAGTAGAACTTCGTACTCAAGTTTCACAGCTACAGCAGCAAATCTCACAATTGCAAAAGCAATTACAGCAAGAACGCAATCTCAATACCCATTTCATTTGGAATTGAAGAGTGCATCAAAGCCTTCTTAAGCTTACACATTTTGTAAGTTAATATTTTTATGTCTTTCCACAAGCTGTTGAGAATTTTTTTGAGGAAAGTCTAAATTATTGACCTGTTCCTCAGGGTTGACTGGAATTTCTACAATAAACTCTGTTCCTTGCCCTAGAGTAGAAATAGATTTCAGTTGACCTTTATGATTTTCAACAACAATTTGGTGGCAAATGGCTAACCCTAAGCCTGTACCACTCCCTACAGGTTTTGTCGTAAAGAACGGGTCAAATATCTTCTTTTGCAGGTCTTCACTCATCCCAGAACCATTATCCGCTATCCGAATTACAACGTAGTGGGAATTCGGAATCTCAGGGAGTTGGGAGCTGATCTTGAGTTCCAGACTTTCAGGGGAATTTTGCCTATTCTGCTGATTCGTTCTATCCCCAATCTCCTTATCTTCCACCGTCTTGACTGATGTACTAATTGTAATCATCCGTGGGTAAGATTGGTTTTCTAGGGCATCAATAGCATTATTCAAAAGATTCATAAACACCTGATTTAACTGGCTGGGATAACAGGTTATTAAAGGTAGTTGACCATACTGTTTACTCACTGTAATCTTATCCCTGTGGCCCATGGCTTTCAGGCGATGCTGCAACAGCAATAATGTGCTATCAATGCCCTGATGAATATCTACAGCTTTGATTTCTGATTCATCGAGCCTAGAGAAGTTTCTCAGTGAAAGAACGATCTGCTGGATGCGTTCAGCGCCGACCTGCATTGAGTTCATCAGTTTTGACCAATCTTCTAGCAGGAAATTCAAATCGATTTCTGATGTTAATTGCTGTATTTCTGATGAAGGATGAGGGTAAGTATCCTGGTAAATTTTAAGCAAATGGACTAGGTCTTGAAAGTATTTTTTAGCATACACAATATTACCACAAATAAAGCTTGTAGGATTATTAATTTCGTGGGCTACACCCGCTACCATTTGACCCAAACTCGACATTTTTTCGGTTTGAATCAATTGAGATTGTGTGCGTTTTAAGGTTTTTAGGGTGAGTTCTAGTTCTTGTGCTTTTTGGCGTTCTCGTGCTTCTGATTTTTGCCAAGCTTCCTCAGCTTGTTTGCGCTCTGTAATATCTAGGGCAGTTCCAAACAGTTGAATCACCTGCCCCTGATCATTTACAACAGCTTCTCCTCTGCCTTCAATATGACGGATTTGACCGTCAGGTCGCACGATGCGAAAGTCAAATTTATAGTAAGTACCTTGTGAGATGGCTCGTTCAATCATTTGCCGCCACAAAGCCCGATCATCGGGATGAATCAGCCGTAATTGTTGGCTATAATTCGGTTCAGGTTGGGTTGGGTCAAGACCAAAAATGTGGAATAGTTCCTCTGACCAGCTCAGCTTCCGTGTGAGTCGATTAAATTCCCAGTTCCCAACATGAGCAACTCTTTGAGCCGCGACCAAATTCGCTTCACTACGACGCAGTTTTTCTTCTGCCCTTTGCCGTTCTGTGATGTCTTCAGAAATTCCTAATAAATACTGCGGTTTTCCAGCCGTATCTCGAATCGTGATCTTCTTGGTATGTAGAACTCTTAAACCTTTATCTTTTGTCTGGAGAAATTCTTCGGGAATATCTACAACTTTTTCATGCGCCAAGACTTCTCGATCTTTGGCAATGAAGAACTTCGCTTGTTCTGCTGGGAAAAAGTCATAATCATTTTTGCCAATCAGCTCTTGGCGGGAATAGCCCAATAACTCCTCACCTGCTTTGTTAAAACGCACAAACCTTAACTGTTCGGCATCTTTCAGGAAAATCATGTGAGGAATATTTTCGACAATGGAGTTTAGAAAGGATTTGGCTGAATGCATTTCTTCTTCAGCGCACTTACGTTCTGTAATGTCTTGGGTTGAACTCACCATTCGCACAGGATTCCCTTGTGCATCCCAAAGTGCCTGTCCGTGACACACGACCCATTTGTAAGTACCATTTTTGCAACGCAGTCGATGTTCTAGGGCGTAATTTGGAGTTTTCTGATTGAGGTAATCTTGAACAGTAGCGATTGCCCGCTCAAAATCATCAGGATGGATGCGACTTTTCCATTCATTGATATGGTTCGTGATTTCATGGTCAAGATACCCTAATATTTCCTTCCACCGGGCAGAAAAAAAAGCTTCATCTGTTGTTATATTCCAGTCGGAAACGCCATCCTTATTAGCCTTGAGTGCTAGCTGCCAGCGTTGCTCACTCTTTCTTAATTCCTCTTCTGCC
>DATNQL010001028.1:0-2691 GCA_036704025.1 Stenomitos sp. | reverse complement strand
CTGCCACTGAGCGAGCCGTTCCAGAACTCCCTCCCAATCAACAAGATTTGAGGGTACAAGCTTCACGTAAGGGAAGAAAGGGAAAAACGGTAACGGTCATTAGCGGTTTTCAAGCCACACCCGAAACATTAACCCAGTTATTAAAGAAACTCAAAACCCAGTGTGGCAGTGGGGGGGCCGTGAAGGATAATACCCTAGAAATTCAGGGTGACCATACTCAAAAACTAGTGCCACTGCTGATTCAGATGGGCTATAAAGCCAAGATTAGCGGTGGTTAATGAGTTGAACAATGGCAGTCAATGGTGACAGCCTTCCGAGCGGATATTTACGGTATAAACTTAAACTTCAAGAGAGAATTTAGAACTGATGAATTCTCTCTTCAGCGTGATTAACCCATCCTTTTTTGCAACAACTTCTTCGCCTTCATCACTTCTGATTCAGTGGGGGCATAGTAGTGTTGATAATGGTAATAAGATTGGGTGGTATACCCCTTTACACCATTGGCAACCACACCTAAAACAGTAGCGTTAGAAATTCTCAACCGATCTAAGGATTGCATCATCATTGACCGATCCGTTTTACCCAATCCTCCGACCATAACTACACCATTGGTATGAGCGGCTAAAAGTTGACCATCAGCCAGTCCTAGGACAGGAGGTGTATCGTAAATCACGAGATCAAAAACAGCATGAAATTGCTCCATCAAATACAGCATTTTCTTAGAGGATAGGAGTCGAGTGGGGTCCGGTGGAAGCTGACCGGCGGTTAAAACATACAGGTGATCCCACATCGGTAATCGCTGGATGGCTTGTTTCGCTGTGCATCCAGTGGCAATCACATTACTCAGGCCAATTTGGTTGTCTAAACCCAAAACTTTATGCACCTGAGGTAGCCGCAAGTCAGCATCGACCAGAAGTACTCGTTGACCCATGGCCGCCGCCGCTTGAGCCAGGTGCACAGAAACGGTCGATTTGCCATCTCCCGGTGTTGCCGAGCTAATTACAATCGAGTGAATGGGTGTATCACTACCCAGAAAGCGAATATTGGTATGTAGAGAACGGAAGGATTCTAAAAACGGCGAGGCTTTATACCATTGGGGCTGGCGGCGATTTCTCTTTTTGGGTGTTGCCTCTTCTGACTCTGGCCTTGTATGGGCTAAAGTAGCCGCAGGCATGATGTCTTTCAGTTGTTTGCTGTAGGGAATGACACCCAGCAGAGGCAGTTTAGTGCGGTCTTTGAGCTCATCAGGAGAGTGAAAAACATTGTCTAAACGTTCGACCATTAAGGCGACAACCGTACCCACTAATAAACCCGCGATCGCACCTAAAATCAGGTTCCGTTCATTATTAGGAGAAACCGGAAGCTTAGGGATTTCAGGTTTTAATATGATTTGCCAAGGCAGAGATTTCTGCGCGACTTCAATTTGCAGTCCTTCCCGAACCCCCAGAAAGCGATTTAAGCTCTCCGTCGCCACATTGAGTTCTCGTTGTAAATCGGTGTATTGGCGAGCAATCACCGGCATTTGTCTCACTTGTTGGTTTAGCAGGCGTTCGGCTTGAGCGATCGCCTTTTGTCGCATTTGCAAAACTTGAATTTGGTTAGCGGCATCTACCAATTGCTGTGACAGTTGGTTCCGAATCGAACTTGGTGAATCGTTGGTGACACCGGCCTGTTGCAGATTTGTTCCGATCACTTTTTGGGATTCTTGTTCCAGCAGAGGTAGGAGATTGCGCTGTTGGTTGCGTAGGGCAATAATAGTCGGGCTGTCTTCCGTAAAACGAGCTGATTCCTTCGCAATTTTGGCTTCAATTTCTTGAAGCTGGTTGAGGAGTTGTTGGTAGCGAGGAGCTTCACTCAGACTCGTGGTCGCGATCGCCTGTTCAGGTTGTAGCCCCAGTTGTGACGTGAGGGTGGCATACAGAGACTGGTTTTCTCTGATCTTGACTTGTGTGTCCACCTGCTGTTGCTCAATCGTATTCACCCGCATCGCCAGCTGTTGGGATTGGCTTTCCGGGTCGAGGAGCTCGTTGCGCTGCCGAAAGGCTTGCAAATCGGCTTGCAGTTTGTCTACCCGCAGGCGCAGTTGAGGCAATTGACTATCTACAAACTCAATACCCTTCTTCAGGTTCATCTGCCGCTCTTGGAGCGAATACCGCAAATAACCCCTGGCAACCTGGTGTAAGACTTCCCGAACTTTTTTCGCATCGGTGTCCCGATAGCGGACTTCTAGAATTTTGGTTTCTTCAAATCGGGCAATTTTGAGCTTTGTACTCGTAATCAGAGAATCGTAGCTGACTTCGGGATAACGCTTCTGGATTTCTTGAAGAATAGGACTCATCAAATTTGGGCTACGCAGCACCTGAATTTGCGTGTCGTAATCCAGAACCGAATAGGGAACATCGGTGACACCGGGCACTTGTGCCAACTTGTTTAGCTTTCCCCCCTCGGCTGTCACCGGTTCGACCAAGAGCTGGAAGCGACTTTCGTACTTTGGCTCTTGACGAAAACTCCAAAAACCAATACCTGAAGTTACCGCGATCGCTACCCCAGCAATGACAAAGGCACGACGCTTGATTACGGTCAATAGCTGCCGGAGATTGAGGTCATCATCATCCTGATTCTCTGGCGGTTTAGTGGGATAGATGAGCGGCATTGACGGCAAACGCTTACCATTGCCGTTCGGTAGTAATG
>DATNQL010001027.1:0-11436 GCA_036704025.1 Stenomitos sp. | reverse complement strand
GCAGCAGCCGCAGTGTCATCAGGTTTCTGATTCGAGGTCAGGTTACTGATCTCGTCATGTAGCTCGTCCTGGGTGCGCCCTTCCGCATCTTTCCAATCATCCTCGGTGGCAGTTGCCTTCTCTCCGTAGCGTTCCTTCTTCGCCGCCTGGAACTGCTCGAAGGATAGACCCTCGAAACCATACTTTGTGAGGCTGTTGGTAGCGAGATCCGTCAGCACGCCCTTGAGGGCGGCGAGGTCGCCGCAGCCACGCACAGTATTGTAGAAGTTCATCAGCGTATCTTTCGGTACAATATGGTGTCGCGTCATGTCACGCTGACCGAGCTGATTGATCTGTTTGTAGAAGTCGGGGACACTGCCGATTTTCTCCATAATGCCGCTAGGCTTCATACGTTGCACTACCCCCGTATTCTGCTGCACCACATGAGTCAACTCATGAGCAAGTAACTCCTGTCCCCCGCGACTGTCTGGGTCATATGCCCCCTGCCGAAAGAAAATATCATGCTCCGTAGTAAAAGCTTTTGCTTGAATGGACTGATTCAACTGATCCGAGGTGGTATCTGTGTGAACCTTCACCCCACTAAAATCAGCCCCAAATGCCTTCTCCATTGGTTCTCGGATGTTATCCGAGAGCGGTTGCCCCCCACCTTTAGCTTGTTGAATCGATGCTTCTAAGTCAGGTGTAGCATCCATTCCACCTACATCAGACTTACGCTGCACCATCGGCTGCATTTGAAGTTCTTCTTCAGGCATCTCCTCACGCTGGAGAGATTCACCTTGAGTTGACTGCTGTGGCGCAGGTGCATTCATCTGATCCACTACTCGCTGTGCCGTTTCGTCAGCTTCCTGCTCATACTTATCCCCAACTTGACCAATCGTCAGCTTTGCCTGAATCGGTTCCATCTCCTCTTCACCTGACTCTTCCTGACGCTGGACTACTGATGTCCCTGACAGACTCCGCATCAAGTTATTATTAGTCGCCCAATTAGCAGCGAGTGGTGTGTAGCTGGGCATTTCCTGCTCTTGTGGCGAGGCAGAAACTGATTTAGGTTGAACAGAGATCGAAGGTGCAGTTCCACAATTGTCTTTTTTCTGAGTTTGCGAACTTCTAGAAGAAGGTTTTGCAATTGTCTGATAAACCATATATGATTCACCGATATTTTTGGTCAAACTGTTCTGGTGAAAACTATTCCCAGCCAACGCCAGCGGATTTCGTAGGGAGACACCAATGGCGTCGTGACACCCCCTACAAGATCTGCTCGCACTTGTTCTAATAAGGGATACTGCTCGCTACCAACCCTACCTCATGTTATTGAGGATGAGACTGTCATGCTCTAATAACTCGCTTCCGATCAGTGAGAGCGAGTCAGCTAAGATCTTTTGCTTTTGTTGAGGGTTAATAGCTACATCGGGAAGCCCTAGCAGCGGAGCTTGACCCATTACTACCCCTCCCCTGCCAAAAGCTTGCACCATATCACCTTGAGCCTGTGTGGTTTCTCTTGGTTGGTTGATTTCACGGCGCTGGAGAGTTTGACTTTGAGACGACGGCTGGGGTGCAGGTGCATTAATCTGATCTACTACTCGCTGTGCCGTCTGGTCAGCTTCCTGCTCATACTTATCCCCTACCTGACCAATCGTCAGCTTTGCCTGAATCGGTTCCATCTCCTCTTCGCCCGACTCTTCCTGTCGTTGGACTACTTGCGCCCCTGACATACTCCGCATCAAGTTATTATTAGTTGCCCAATTAGCGGCGAGTGGTGTGTAGCTTGGCATTTCCTGCTCTTGTGGCGACGCAGAATCTGATTTAGCTTGTATAGGAATCGCTGGGGCAGTCGAGGCAGAATCTTTTTTGTGGATTTGAGAATTCTCAGAGGATGGTTTAGAGACTCGTTGATAAACCATAGATTATTGACCTCTATATTCCCGTATCAGGCATTTGTTCAATAATACCTTTGGATTAATGAATCAAGTAGCTCTTTGCATAAATAGCTATATTCACTCGTAACAACAGGTAGAAATAGTTACATTTGAACAAGCCTTGCCTTAGTTCTACCACTCATGAACATTACAGCTACCAACCCGTGGTACAAAGCCAATTCTCACTACTTAATGACAGCCACTGTTGCAGTGCATCGAGCATTAGAGCGTCACCTTGCAATTAAACAAAATCAACCCATTGAGGGGCTTCCAGAAGACGAAGCCGACTTAAACGCGATCGCATCCTCAATGTCTACCCCACCCGCCTTAGAACAACTCTGCACAACCTTCAACTTGTCACCGTTTGAGCGCAACATCCTACTCATGTGTGCTGGCATAGCACTCCTGCCCAACGCGACAGCTTTATACGCTAACGCCCAAGGGAACCGGGAAATGCCCTATCCCACCTTCGGTTTAGCCTTGGAAGTCTTTCCCAATGCCCATTGGAGTGCGTTGACTCCCCAATCGCCTTTACGTCACTGGCAACTCCTACAAGTGGGAACCGCTCAAGCCATTACCCTCTGCCCGTTACAGATTGATGAGAGCATACTGCACTATCTCTTGGGGGAACCGTATCAAGACCAACGCTTATCCAATGCGATCGCACCGATGCGAGTAGAGGCATATCATCAAGCCCCCCTACAACCCTCACACCAACAAATAGTAGAACGTATCGCTGCCACTTGGTCGAAGAGTAACCCTACATCAGCCATACCCATTGTGCAGTTATGTGGCATTGAATCCGCCGATAAGTGGGCAATCGCCGCTACCGCTTGTCGGCTGATGGGGCGCTCAATCAAAACGATGTTTGCCCACCGCTTACCCCTGAACCCTGACGAACTCCATCTCCTGATGCAGCGCTGGGAGCGGGAAGTTGCCTTAACCAATAGTGTACTTTTGTTGGATTGCGATCGCCTCAATTCAGGAGATACACAGCTACAGACATCTATCTTGCAGTTGATTCAAGACATCAGCACTCCATTAATCATCACCACACAAGAGCGACTACATTCACCTGAACGTCCTTTAATTACTTACGATGTTCCCAAACTCACCCACAGTGAACAATTAGCCATCTGGCAATCTTCTCTCGGTTCATCCGCCGCCGAACTGAACGGACATGTAGAAGCACTCGTCACTCAATTCAATCTCAGTACTCCTGCAATCCTAGCCGCTTGTTTGAAAGTCAAAGGAGAGATGGACATAGAACAAGAGAGGGGGATTTCTACATCGCCAATCCAAAATCAGTTGTGGAATATATGCCGCACAATGGCACGCCCACGCCTGGATGATTTGGCTCAACACATTGAATCAACCGCTACTTGGGAAGACTTGGTATTACCAGAACAACAACGCCAAATCCTAAAAAATATATCGGCTCATGTCCGGCAACGCACTAAGGTTTATCAAAGTTGGGGGTTTGCGGGTAAGAGTCGTCGGGGTTTAGGCATCAGCGCCCTGTTTTCGGGAGCTTCTGGTACGGGTAAAACGATGGCAGCAGAGATGCTATCCCAGAAATTGCACCTTGACCTTTATCGCATTGATTTGAGTGCTGTTGTGAGTAAATATATCGGTGAGACCGAGAAGAATCTGCGACGAATCTTTGATGCGGCAGAAGCTGGGGGGGCAATTTTGCTGTTTGATGAAGCAGATGCTCTGTTTGGCAAACGTTCTGAAGTAAAAGATAGTCATGACCGCCATGCTAATGTCGAAGTCAGCTATCTGCTCCAACGCATGGAAGCTTATCAAGGTTTGGCGATTCTCACCACTAATCTCAAAGGCTCTCTCGATCAAGCCTTTCTGCGCCGCATCCGTTTTGTGATAGCGTTTCCCTTCCCGGATGCGAAAGCTAGAGCCGAGATTTGGCAGCGTATCTTCCCCAGTCAAACCCCAACTCAGGAACTAGATATGAACAAGTTGGGAAAGTTGAATGTCGCGGGGGGAAATATCCGCAATATTGCCTTAAACGCGGCTTTTCTCGCTGCCGATGCGGGAGAGCCAGTCATGATGAAACATATTCTACAATCGGCCAAGAGTGAATACGTTAAATTAGAGCGATCGCTCACGGATGCTGAGATTCGAGGTTGGGTCTAATTCCTCTTTCAACCAACGGAAGGTTGTTGAGGTTACTGTGCTTGGTCTTGTTATCCCCATTGCGGGTAAAAAATCAGGATAATCCAACTGGCAATAAAAAAAGCAGCGAATAATCCAATCATAATTTCTAACGACCAGGGTACATTGAGGCTGCCGAGGAGCGGAGTAGCAGAGAGCAGCAAAATAAACAAAAATATTAAGACAAACCAAACCATCGCGTTATACCCTTGAATGCACGTCTACAAAAGCTGCTAGCACAGAGTCGAGGTTTGAGCTGATTAAACGAGTTAGTACTAGCCTAGCGTGTCCGAAGCCAATGGGGAATCAAACTTGAGTGAAGGTGCAATAGAAGAAACAGGTGACTACACCGATCATTCATTCGACCTCACCAGGAAAATCAAAATTTCTACTCACATTCCATCGCTTCCCATCATGGACAAGTAGCGTGAGTTGAGAAACTGCAAACTTAAACTCTAACTCTCGATGCTGAAATTCAGGCCATGCCGCGCGGAAGTTCTGCCGCGTTAAATCTTGAAACGCAACAGTCATGTGAGGCGAGAAGGGACGAGTTTTAGAAACTGAGTCAACAATCCCCAAGTGTTCCTCCATGTGTGCCATCAAATCGCCTTGCAAACTCAGCAGTTCTGGTGTCTTGATGACATTGATGTAAATGACACGCGGCACAAATGCCCCAAATCCTTGGAGAATAATCGGCACTGGTGTTTGGCTTTCCGCAAAAAACGAGAGAGTTTGTTCGAGAACCGATAGATTGTCTAGAGACCATTCAAAAGGTGGCTGTAGAGTAATGTGGGGCGGAGAGTTTTGAGCTTTTCTGCTATTGTAGTTTTGCGCGAAGTATTCCTTAACCTGATTAGCGTAATCTTGAATGTCCTGCGGCGGCAGGAGCGCGATAAAAAAGCGACGTTTCGAGTGATCCAAAGATAAAAAATTGCCTCATTCCTAAACTTCTTAATTTGTACTATAGTTCAAAATCTCAAATGCCCTGGTTTGTCAAGATTGAAGAAGGTATCGTGGATAAAGCCACCTTTGACCAATATGTACCGGCTCATAAAGCCTACGTCGCAGACTTGATTGCCAAGGGGTACAAGGCAAAAACGGGCTACTGGGCGGAGTTAGGAGGCGGAATGCTTGTGTTTGAGGCCGATTCAATCGATGAGGCAAAAGCTATTGTTGCCCAAGACCCACTCATCCAAAACCATTGCGTTAACTATGTGCTCCATGAATGGCGCATCCTGGTTGAGTGAGTGAAGACAGGAGGCTGTATATGTGTTGCCTTTCGATGAGTCAGACCACACAAAATAATGTTATGATAATTATGACCTGGAACTATGCGGTTTCAACGCCCAAACCTTGTCAGGACCGGAAGGTAGCAGCAATACGGGATGCTTGAAGCAGGCGTAGTCTCCGGGTCATTTCGTATGAATATGTATTATTGCCAATTTTTTCTCAATCCGTCAAAAATCGCCCTCTAGTGAAGTGGGCAGATTCCAATCTTCGCTCCTATCCTAGAAGCATAGGGTAATAGCGTAAGATTTTGGAGAATTAGTTATAGTGAATCGTTTTGGAGATATTGTACAAAAAGCCTTCTATCTAGGCGTTGGAGCTGTTGCGGCGGCGGGTGAAGAAGCAGGCTCCAGATTCGGGAAGCTACGAATTCAGGCTCAAAAACTAGCGGATGAACTGGTGGCGAAGGGAGAAATGACAACGGAAGAGGCTCGTAAGCTGGTTGACGAGTTGGTGCGGCAGGCGCAACAACAGCAACAAGTTCAATCTTCTGCTCCGGCTGAGAGTGTTGCTCAGGTTCATACCCCCAACCCTGAACCACGCCAGATCGAAATTCTTTCCGAGGATGAAGCTTCAGTGCCTACAGATGAAGACAATGTTGACGGGCTGCGACAGCAAGTGCAAGCGATGCAAGAGGAACTCCGTCGGCTCAAGCGTGAATCCTAAACATTAAAGCTCATTGCTAAGCACATGAACTAGCATGGGAAATGGAGGATGATGCCCTCAAGAGTCGGCAAGGTTGAGCCACCCATAGCGTTAGATTGTATCCAACTCCTGTTTTGTTTAGCAGGTATTAAATCGCAGGTTCGCGAAGCACAAGCCTACCCTCAAGGGAACGGGCTGAGTAAACCTCGCCACGAATGCAGGTTATGATGGCTGTTCAGTAAACCGGATGTGCATTATCGTTCAAGTCTAAAGATGGTCGTTGAGTGAATTCCCAACATGGAAGAGTGGCCCAAAGATATATTTGAGATTCTAGAATCAGTGACTGTTATGGTCGATGAATTTTTCCAAGGGGTCGCTGATATGGTTGAAACCGTTGCCAACGACGTGCAAAATACAGTTGGTATAGATATTGATCAATGTTTGCAGGATATGTTCGGACCCATCAGCGAGATTTTTGCAGATCTCGAAGAGATGGTCGGTGAACCGGATCAGACTTACTATAGTTATCCGGTAGAACCAACAATCGAGAAAAACCCAGCCTGCATCGATTGTCATCATTACCACGGACAAGTCTATGGGGGTAATTTGTTCGTCTGCGCTATGCACCCTTATGGTTGGGAGACAGAGAATTGCCCTGACTGGGAATCTTATCAGTAATTCAGAACACGCCATGAATCAATCTCTAACCCAAGAACAACTTTCGGCAGAAGTACATACGCCAGAGATGAAATACGGTGAACGCGAAATTGCGGAGGGAAAGCTGATTACCTTCCCGAATCCGCGTGTTGGGCGTCGCTATGATATCAACATTACCTTGCCGGAGTTTACTTGTAAGTGCCCATTCTCGGGTTATCCCGACTTTGCAACCATTCACATCAGTTATGTTCCTGATGAACGAGTGGTGGAGTTGAAGGCGCTGAAACTATATATTAATAGCTACCGCGATCGCTATATTTCTCATGAAGAGAGCGTCAATCAAATTTTGGATGATTTTGTAGCAGCTTGTGACCCCTTCGAAGCTACCGTGAAAGGGGATTTCTCGCCACGGGGGAACGTTCACACGGTTATAGAGGTGCGGCACAGAAAACAGTGAGCAGTGAACAGTGAACCACTGAACTGAAGCCCCATTCCTAGGGAATAGGAGGTTTTCTTCCAAAACCTAAAAATTGCAGAACCGTTTGCCACGCCTGCTGATTAGCCTGTGCATGGGTTGCCATATCAACTTGAGCGAAGGTGCTGACGGGTAGATACGGAATCCCTATCCCATGTCCTGCCCCCTCTAAACGGAGGTGGGTGCGTTGATAGGGGTGGTGATGTTGTTTGAGCCGCTCAAGTACCCGATCGCACATCTCGGTTGCAGGCCATATACTGTCGTTCGTGCCGGAAATCAGCAGGATTGACCCAGCAATCTTTTCCACCGGGATACTTGCTGCTTCCACAGCCACCTCATCGCTCAAGGCGGTTTCGCGCAATTGGCGTAGTTTGGTCATGTCCAATGCCTGATTCATCCCTTGCTCAATCCGAAAAGGTACAAATGGCAACGGCTGTCCTTGGTAGCTCCAAGAAGAGCGCGGCTTGTCAGGACGCAAGCGAAAGCTTTCCCACACAACGGCACTGGGTGCGATCGCCACGACGCGCTTAATCTCCGGATACGTTGCCCCTAGTAACAACGCGAGTTCACCCCCTCTAGAAACACCGATAACTGCCAAATTGTCAAGCACCACCCGATGTTCTATCTTCAAGCGATTGATGGCTTGGCGAAAATACTCTAGCGGAATCTCCACAAGTTCCTGCGGCAGACCGAATTGACCGCGCCTGTCAAAATAGGCAACAGCGATCGCGGCGCAACCGTGAGAGGCTAGAAGTGCCGCAACTTGGCTCGACCATCCGAACCCGCCATTTGAGCCACTAATCACCAGTGCAGCAGGATTTAGGTCTTTACCGGGTGGAATAAACAGCTTGGCGAATAAACCATCATCACTGATGTTGATGCATTCAACTCCATCCGCCAGAAACAATCGCTCTACAGTCGTTGAAGCCACAATTTGACCGCGAACCTCGGCTTGCAGCGTTACAGATAGAGACTTCAGCGACTGCGTCGTATCATACAAAAATGGCGGCATAGCCTTGGAAGACTCTTCAATTACCGCTTGTGCAGACCAGAAAAGCCCCATCGCCTGGACTTCGGTATAGCTGCCAGCGGTTGGTCTACTCTGGGAAAGATCGACAACACCTTCCTGATCAGAAATAAATTCAGCATGGCTAACCCACGGTTGCCCAAGGTCATCTTGGAACTGTAACCTCACTAACACGGAACTCTCTGGAGCCAACTCTCGAAGCTTGATACTAAGTAGTTCGTCAATCAAAGCCCTTGGCTGACTAATCTCGAAGTATGGCATGGGGAGTTTCCTATCAGTCAGAGGATGCGATCGAATCGATGAGTTGAGCTGCCAACCTTATGCGTTGTTAGTTCTTATCTTCATTTAAGTTATTCGTATTATTATCTGGAGTTGCAGACGTGGATGTGGCTGAAGTTGGAGCAGGCGATGAAACCTCATGTTCAGTTTTTGGCGATCGCACAGTCTGTCCCGCTGCTTGTGGCGATCGCACTGTCTTGGGTTTGCTAGCAGGCGCGGAGGTGGGGGAAGCTTGAGTCCGTGAAGGGGCAAAGGGAACCACGGGTGTTGTTGGACTCAAGGAGGAGGATTTCCTTAAGGTCGGTACACTCAAAGACACCGCAACACCCAAAGCAAAAAATGCTAAGGCTAAGGACGTGATAGCAATAATTAGAGGTCGTTTCGACGGCTTCTCATCGCTCCGACTCATCACCAACCCTCCCTAGTATTTCTAAAATTAGACTAATTTTGACTCACCAAAGAGTCTGTAGCTACGGTTGGACCCCCAGCAGAGGGTGCCTGACCATACAATTGATCTAACATCTCAATCACTTCCCGCTCAAACGCCACTTGCGCCCGGTTGGTTCTACCACCAACGTAGAAATAGTCACCTTTTTGCAGTCCCCAAATCTGGGAGTGGGAGACATAACTCATAATCACCCCCAGCATCAGCAAGCCAAAGCCCGTGTAAACAAAGGGAATACCTGGGTCAGATTTAATCTGTAAGCCTGTGCTACCGATAACATCATCAACTTTCAGGGTAACGCCATTCACTTGTGTGGCCATTCCCGGACGCACCGTTGACACCAACTTACCTTTCGCATCGTAAACCAGTAACGTTCCCTGCAAATCTCTGGCTAGTACCGAGGCACCTTCACTCATATCCGGTTTTGTAGGAATCCAAGTCCCCCAGAGGCGTCCTTTACCCTGAGTATCTAGCTGCGCCATCGGGATTTGGAAAACGGGGCTATTGTTCAAGCGCACTCGAACCGCCGCAATGCCCCAGTCAGTTTGATACATCGTCACGCCCCGATAACGCAGGGGTTTGTTGACATAAATGGTTTGTTTGTCAACCTCTTTTCCTGCTTTATTCAGAACGGATAGATCGGAATAAAACTGGTCAATGCCGCCTTCTGGGGTATAGTCAATCCAGAAGCGATTGACGCGGACTGACCAATCATTCAGGGTTTTTGGCGCGGCTAAAGGGCCAGCATCGAGAATATTTTTGATTTGGAAGGTGTTGCCACTGGCGACCATTTCCTGAGCCATAAAGCCGGTGAGCGCCCCCCAAATCGAGCCGGCTAGAATCATCAACATGCTGGCATGGACAACGATGGGACCAATGCGTCCGACGATTCCCTTGCGGGCGTAGAGAGTCTCGCCTTCTTGAAAAACTTTATAACGCCGCTTCTCTAGCAAGGTGGTGAGAGAGTTGAGATTCCCGGTTTCGAGTTCGGCACTGAGGGCGAGTTTCTGAAACTGGCGGGGTTCCTTGTAGAATGTCCAGCGACGGGCGGCTTTCAGTGCTGGAAACTGACGGGTAAAAGTACAGGCGGTGAGGCTACTGCCAAATAAAATTAGGATTGACAAGAACCACCAAGTACGATATACGTGATCTAAACCAATAGTTAACAGAACTTTCCAGGAGAGGAAACCAAACAGAGCGGGGTCTTCTGGGTAATTGGATTGGTAAAAGGCGAGGGATTGACCCTGTTCAATGACAGTACCACTGATACTAAAAAGTGCGATCGCAAGCAACAGAACAATCGCCAACCGCAAGTCACCGAGTACAGACAATAGCTGACGCCAGAGATTGGGTAGGGATAAATTTTCTAAAGTCATTTTTTATAACAATCCGCCAGGAATTCGAGACAGCAAGGAGAAAATGCCAAACCCGACGAGTAAGGCACCACTAACAGGTGTAATCCAACTCGACCACTGGCGCAACTCCAATAACCTTTTAATGGAAGCGGTAAACGTACCCGCCAAAATTAACGGCGCGACATATCCCGCTGCGTAGGAAAGGAGCAAGACACCGCCTAAAACTAAGTCTTGCGTCTTGGCAATCCAAGCGAGTAATGAGGCCAAGACGGGGGTACTACAAGGGGAGGCAACTAAACCAAAGGTTAAACCGATTAAATAAGAGCGTACACCAACAGGCCAGTCTTGAGAAATCCACTCCATCCCCCCCCAAGACGGCAGTTGCAAGGGCAAGGCTTCGAGTAAATTCAGACCCATAATAATGGCAATCAGGCTGACAATAATCGGTAACCCTACTCCGACTTGACCATAGACTCGCCCTACAGATGCCGCCAGAATACCCAACCCCGCTAATGTTGTTGCCAAGCCTAGAGCAAACCAAGTGGACTGGGTAGCCGCTTGGAGACGCCCTTTCGCTTCGTAGCCCCCAATGTAACCCAGGGTGATGGGCAACATGGAAAGCATACAAGGGGTGAGACTGGTGAGCAACCCGGCGGCAAAGATAATACCAATACTGAATCCGGTGAGGTGTAAAAGTTGGGTGGAGACGAGATTATTGGCAAATTGTGCGAGTTCGTAAAGTCGAGTCGAAAGTGTTTCTAACATGCTGACGCTGGCTGATGGGATGCCCGTTTTGCTTGAATTTTAACTGTACTACTTTATTTCGTCTCCATCCAGTTTTGCCCTGCATGAATATCCACCATTAAGGGCACACTCAACTGAACGGCGGATTCCATGGTTTCCCGAATTTTGGGCTGCAATTCTTCCCAAACATCGGGTTGAACTTCAAAGACTAATTCATCGTGGACTTGCAATAATAGACGAGCCTGCTCCTGATAGCTCTGTAAGAGTTTATGTACATTCACCATCGCAATTTTGATGATGTCTGCACTTGAGCCTTGAATAGGAGCATTCGCCGCCGCACGTAACAAACCCGCATCATATTGATCGCGCACTCCAATTTTATTGAGTTCAATCTCCTGGGGATTTTTACCTTTGAGGTTGCGTAGAGTAGAACT